>NZ_JAQFUL010000088.1:0-20092 GCF_027716265.1 Bacillus cereus group sp. Bc031 | reverse complement strand
CTGTTGAATACAGAAATCATCTTCTTGATGCCGCCTAACTTTTTTTAAAATGTCCTTTACAAAGGGTACGGATTAATCTAATTACTTCTTTTTTTGCATTTGCTTCGCTAACATTTCTTTCACTTGATTATACGTTAACCCTGAATTTTTATTTAAACGCTTTACTTCCTCGACATCAGTACCTACCACTGTATATTTTTTCTCATCATTCATTTTTCTAATTCCCTTCTCACCGGATTATTTCTTATATTTCTTCCCTAAATGCGCATACTTTAACACCACTACAAAAAGGAAGCTGTTTTTAAGTACAGCTTCCTTCTCGTTACATATTGTATATCTTAATAAAATTTCAATACATCTTCAGTAGGCAAGAACGTTCTTTCTGCTGGTTGTTCGTTTGGTTCACCAAATGGCATTTGACCTACTAAACTCCACTCTGCTGGAATGTTCCAAGTTTCTTTCACTTCAGCATCTACGATTGGGTTGTAATGTTGTAATGACGCCCCAATTCCTTCAGCAGATAATAACATCCACACAGTATGTTGTAACATTGCATTTCCTTGATGAGACCAGAATGGGAACTGATCTTTATATAATGGTGCGTTTTCTTGCATTTTTTCTACAGTTGCTTGATCTTCAAAGAATAGTACAGTCCCTACACCTGCATGAAAACCTTTTAGTCTTTCAACAGTCGCTTCAAAGTTTTCTGCTGGTACGCGGGCTCTTAATGTTTCTTTCACAATATCCCAAAACTTTTCATGCTCCCCATCCATTAATACAACCATACGACCACTTTGCATGTTGAAAGATGTTGGTGCGTGTAAAGCTGTTTTTAGCACTTCTTCAATTCTTTCTTTCGTAATTGCATCATTTTTTGTTACTTTACGAATGGAACGGCGGTTCACGATTGCTTCTTTTAAGTTTGTTGTAGTTGCTGACATTTTAATTCCTCCAAATGTTTGTTTTATAATTTATTTTGTTATTTCATAACAAGCGAATTAGCAATATCCATCGGTATTACATTGCATACCTTCAAATGAATTTGTTTTATCCTTTTCAATTTCTTTATCAATGACCCTTTGTAGCGTTTCTTTACTAGCAAGCCCTTGAATGATTTCATCTCCAATCATGACAGTTGGAACAGCCATAATATTCGCTTCATCATATGCGTGCTGAATTGCTTCTTGATGCTTTTCCTTATATTTACGAGTTACTAAAGCATCTTTAAATTCCGCCTCAGGAAGTCCTACTTCTACCGCTAATTTTGTTAACACATCAATATCTTCAATGTTTTGCTCTTCTTGGAAAAATGCTGTGAATACGCGGTGATGATACTCATTACCTAGTCCACGTTCTTTCGCAAATTGACACCCTTCGAAAGCTAAATGTGTATATGGATGCGGAGAAACACGTGGCAAACGCATATCAATTCCTAACTTCTTCGCTGTCGGAAGAATGAAAGCATCCCATGAACCTAATTTTTCTGGCTCATTCCATGGATCTATTTTTGAATATGGACTTGGACGTAATTCAAATGGCATCCATTCAATTTCTACATCTTTCTCTTTCGCTACTTCATCTAATGGACCTTTTGCTAAAAAACAAAATGGACATATAAAATCTGAGTATACTTTCATTTTTACAGTCATAACTTTTACACCTTACCTTTATAGTTGTAACTATATAAGTTACATTAATATTAAAAAAATATAAATATGATTTAAGCATTCATTTTTTCTTGCAAAGTTTCAAACAGCTGCCCCATCGTAATATTTCTCAAAACTTCTTCCATTGCGGATTGTGCTTGAATTAAAATAATTTCTAACACCGCTTGAATATTCGCCCCAATTGGACAATCTGGATTCGGTTGCTCATGAATGTGAAATAATTTATCCTCTTCCACTACATTCACTGCATGATACACATCTAACAATGTGATTTCATGTAAATCCTTTAGTAAACCTGCGCCACCCGGTCCACGATTTACGTAAACAAAGCCAGCTTGTTTCAAGTACGACATCATTTTACGAATGACTACTGGATTTGTATTGACACTCTCAGCCATATAGTCTGAAGTACAAAGTGAAGATGGATTGTTTTTCAAAATAGATAAAATATGAACAGCTATGGAAAAGCGGCTACTAATTTTCATCATAATCACCACCTCGATGTAATCATTATAGTTACAATCGAAAAATAAGTCAATCCTTTTCACATATTTTTTATAAGTAAATTAAAAAGTGTCCCATTATAATATACGAGACACCTCTTTTTATTCTGCAAATAGCGCCTGAAATTCTTCAATAAATAGCTGCACAGCGATTGAAGAATCCTTTAATGAAGGAACAGCTAAAGCAATTTCTCTCCATACTTGCGGTTCCAATTCTCTCGTTTGCACATTTTTTGGTAAATTCGTTAAAGATAATTCAGCTAATATTGCAATGCCTAATCCTTCTTGAATCATATTTAAAGCTGTCGTAACTGTCGAAATTACATACTCAGCCCGAAGTGGTACGTTGGCTTGTTTAAACATATCAATGATGGGTGGTTCGTATCCGCCTTTACATAATATGATCGGTTCATTCTCCAAATCACGAATTGTAATAGCGTCCTTCTTGCAAAGAGGATGATCCTCTCTTAAAATAACAACCATTTTCCCCTTCGTTAATGGAACAATCTCCATCTCTTTATTAGGTAAAATAACAATCCCTATATCAACAACCCTCGATACTAACCAATCTTCAACTTCTTTAATCGTTCCTTCACAAAGAACGACTTCTAAGTTCGGATACTTCTCCTTAAAATGGTTTATCATTTTCGGTAAGAAATGTGCAGAAGCACTCGGAAAACTCCCAATTCGAATCGTCCCCACTTCGTGTCCTTTCTCCATCGCAACTTCTTGTTCAATCTTCTCTACACCGTTCAAAATCTCTCTAATATGTACAAGAATTCTGTTTCCTACATCCGTAACGAGTAATCCTTGTCGTTTATCACGTATAAGAATCGTAACTCCTAACTCTGACTCAATACTTGAAATCGCATGACTTACTGCTGGCTGCGTCATATTTAACACCCGAGCAGCCTTCGTAAAACTACCTAACTCAACAGTTTTTATTAATACTTGTAGTTGTGTAATGGTCATAACTAATCGCTTATACTCCTCATAAAAAAGATTCATTTTATTTATTACAGTCGATATCATATCATAGTGAAATGAATAACATCAAGGAGGTCTTACAGTGACACAGCTTTCTCGAACTAAGACGGCCATCATCCTTACCTTTCTCGTTTTCATGTGGGGAATCAATTGGCCTTTATCTAAGTTTGCCCTGCATTATACACCACCCGTTTTATTTGCAGGCGTTCGAACTTTAATTGGAGGATTCATTTTACTCCTGTTCGCATTACCGAAATACAAAGAGTTACACTTAAAAGAAACTTGGCATTTATACGTTATTTCTTCTTTACTTAATATCATTATATTTTACGGATTACAAACTGTCGGCCTTCAATATATGCCCGCTGGTCTATTTTCCGCCATCGTATTTCTACAACCCGTTTTACTTGGTATTTTCTCGTGGATATGGCTTGAAGAATCAATGTACGGTTTAAAAATTTTCGGGCTTATACTCGGATTTATTGGCGTAGGTGTTATTAGCTCAAGCAGTTTAACTGGACATATTTCTATTATCGGGATTCTTCTCGCGATAGGATGCGCTATTGGCTGGGCACTTGGAACCGTATTTATTAAGAAGACTGGGCACCGCGTTAATTCCATTTGGATGGTAACACTACAACTTATTATTGGCGGACTTTGCTTAATTGGATGTGGATCAGAGTTTGAAAGTTGGTCTAGTATCGCTTGGAGTATGCCGTTTGTTAGTGTACTACTCTTTATTTCATTCTTTGTTATTGCAATGGGGTGGCTTGCATACTTCACACTCGTTGGAGCTGGTGAAGCAAGTAAAGTTGGGGCTTATACATTTCTCATTCCTCTAATCGCTATTATTGTAAGTTCAATTTTCTTACATGAGGCCATTACTATTAGCTTATTTATCGGACTATTATTTATTGTAGTGAGTATTTGTTTCGTAAATATAAAGCCGAAAACACTTGCTGTAGGGCAGCGGGTTGAAGTGAAGTAAATTAACATAAGAAGGAGCCTACTGATTGTAGGCTCCTTCTTATCGTTATTACTTATTTTTTACGACGTACCATAAAAACACACGTACCTACCGAAGATACAATCGCCAAAATAGATAAAACAATTGCTATCAATTGCATATTACTAGTACCTTCATTCTTTTCTACATTAGATACTTCACCATTTTCTCCTGTTAATGACGTACCTTTTGCAATTGTAGTAAGTGAATGCGGTTTTTCAGCTTTCTCATCGCCTGTCCATTCAACAATTTCTCCGTCTTTATATTGTTGATATGCATCCCAAGCTATTTTTTGTTCTTTATCCGGATTTTTAGCGACGAAAGTAAACCGCTGGAATTGGCCAGGTAAAATCCCTTCTCCTGTTGCTTCCCATACTACAGCTTTCACTTTTCCGGCACTATCTTTTTGCTCTTCCATTTTCCACCCTGGCACTGGTTCATACTGTTGGAATTCCACACCAGACGGTATTTTCAGTGTAACTTTTGTTGTTGCTACATTCTTTTCAACTGGTACTTTTATCGTGTAAGTCTCCCAAGAGCCGATGTCAGAAGTTGCTGGCTTCACAGTGACGTGCGCACTAACAGGTAACGAAAAAATTCCCATTGCAATTACTGTTGCGATCATTGTTGTTCCTAATTTTTTTATGCGTTTCATTTTCAATTAGCTCCTTTTTATCTATACCTACTCTTTATCCCGCTATTCGCCGGGCAGCCCAATTGATGAGGGCTGCTTAAAGTTTCACTTTATCTGCCACCTACAATAAATTTATAATCCGTATCGAAGCTATCAAGCGATTTCGTTAATCCATGTACTTGTATATTCCAGTTGCCTGTCATGTTAATATACATACCTTCTGCTTCATATTCTCCCGGTGAAACTGCCGAAACTTTAAATGATCCCTTTCCCATATTCATATCTAACGATTGAGTTGTTAATATGATTTGTTCCATATCAGTAACAGGTTGTCCGTTCTCATCCTTTAAAGTAATATGGAATATATTTTGTCCTACTCTATTAGGACTTACATTTAGCGTCATTTCATATCCATTATCCAATTGTTTACTCTCTGTAAAAGGTCCAGTAGGAGGCATCGGTGGTGTTTGTACGTTTGTCATAAAAGCTACGATTACGAAAATGATAATTCCAATGATAAACTCTACTTTCACCGTAGCACCTAATCCTTGCTCCGCTCTCATTTTCCCTTTCACATAATGAATAATTCCTAAAATCCCCATGAAAATGAATAAAAGTATCTTTGCTAATAAAGCTAATCCATACTTCGTATCAAATAACGAGTGGATTGTTGGAATAAAAAATGTACTGTTAAAAAGACCTGTTATTAAAATCACAATGACAGCACATATTGCCCACGGTGAAAAACGCTTAATCATATCCCAATACATATTCCACTTGTTATCCTCATTACGTAACAGAAGAATAATGGACGATAAACCACCAATCCATAATGAAGCTGCGAATAAATGTAAAAAATCCATAACAACAGCAATTTCTTTAAACTTTAAACCATATGCGTGACTATTACATGCTTTCATAACAAGTAGACCAATAAACAATACTATTGGAACGCTCCATACTTGAAACGACGACAGCTTCTCACGCCTCATCGCAAAATACGTAACGATTATAAGCGAACTAATAAGAGTCATTTGAGTAATCCATATATAACCAAAGACAGAAAGCTGTAATGTTTCTTTTAATAGTAAAGGATTGAATGCTTCTAGCCATGAAACATCCGCATTTATTTTCGCTTGTAGTGGTAGATTGAATAACAAGCTAATAAATATCCCTAATAAAGAAATCCATATTATGTTCTTACTCCTTGATCGAACCGAGGTTGCATTCCCTTTATACATAATAAGATTAAAGAATAGCACTCCTATAAATAGTGAGAAACTTGTATATAAAATTCCACGTTCCATGATCATATCAATTTGCGGAACATATCCCACCTCTTCTACTTGTATATCATCTGCTCCAGCTTCCGCTAATCCAATACGGAATGGAATAACTCCTTGAATTGGATGTCCATCAGCTGAAATTACTTTCCACTGAATAGAATAGAGACCGTTTTTGAGATTCTCTTTTAATCCGGCTTCTAATAGCTTTTTATTATTTTTATCAATATGAGCATCTTTTAAATCGACCCTTTTAACTGATGTATCTCTCACGTACAATGTATTAAAACTTGAAACTTGTATGTCCTCATCGAACTCGATTTTCACAACAGACGGTGCTTTCTTCAATGTTTCATTTTCAGTAGGGTTTGATTTCACAACGTATGCATGAGCAGATGCACTTTTCGGTATCAATACGATAAGCACACATACAATAAATAACAATGTCCCTAACCTTTTCATTACTTTCACACTCATTTCACTTCTTTCTTCCTCATCGCTATATTTTCATTATTTTTACTTCCCGAGTTGGATTCTTGGACGAAATATTAACCTGATTAAATATAATCTTCTATACAGTATAACTATTTATTTCTCTCTCACCTCTAAACTTCCAATACAATAGTAACTACCTTGATAGATACAACTTACATTTTTAAAGTCGATTGTTATTATATCATAAAATATATTTATGTAAGTTCTTGAAGAGGAAAAGTTATCGTGAATCATTTGTGAAGAAAGTGTGAAATGCATAAATAAAAAGGTATTACGTTATTACGTAATACCTTCTTAAAAATATCTTTCTTCTACTTCTCTTCCGGATAATCACAATACTCTATAATTGTTCCCTCTGTATCCGCTGGGTTAAGATAGATTAATCTTCTGCCGTGTTTATTCATTCGAAGCGTATGCTCTAACGTTCGAATGTCTTGTTTTTTCAATTCCTCTAAAGCTACATCTAAATCATCTACTCGATATGCAACATGATGAACACCTTTACCTTTTTGTTTTATAAATCGGGCAATTGGTGAAGTGGTATTATTTGTCGGCGCAAGCAATTCAATTCTATCTCCATCCACTTCAAGAATGGCTACTTCACTTTCAACACCAGGCGCTTCACTTACGTAACGATCTATTAAAGTTCCTGACAACACTTTTTCATAAAAACGTATCGTACTATCTATATCTCGAACTGCGATGCCGATATGATCAATTGTTTTTTTCATTTTATTTCCCCTACTACTTTATTTTCTTTCATTATTAATAGTAACAAAAAAAGCTATAGAAACAAGTTCTATAACTTTTTTATTTAACCTATTTTCTTATCCACACTAGCTGCTGGTTGAACTTGATTTTTTGCTTTCACAATGCTAATGACATACCCGATCAATCCGCCAATAAGTGCTGGTAAAATCCACCCTAACCCAACTTCATGCATTGGAAGTATTTTAGTAAGAAAATCATTTACTACTGCTAACTTCATACCAGCTGCATTCAATCCATCGAACACACTTACAATAAATGTAATTAATAAGCTACCTTGATACACCTCTGCTCGTCCTTTAAACAATGGATGAAGGAGCGTTAGGAAAATTAAGACGATTGCTAATGGATAAATCGCGATTAATACAGGAACAGAAATTGCAATTAATTGCGTTAAACCTACGTTCGCAACAACTGCACTGAACACTGATAAGATGATTGCTATCTTTTTATACGAAACATTCGGGAATAGTTTATGGAAGAATGAAGAACACGCTGAAACAAGTCCTACACTAGTCGTTAAACATGCTGCTGTAACCATAATCCCTAATATAATTCCGCCGTATGACCCAAAATAATAGTTTGAAACTTTTGCTAATACTGCACCACCATTATCTAAATGACCAAGTTTTGCAACACTTGAAGCTCCCATAAATGAAAGTGCTGAATAGATCATTGCTAAAATAGATGCAGCAATCAATGTTGCTTTTGCACAAACAATCATAATGTCTTTTTTTGTTTTTGCGCCCTTTTCTTTAATCGCATTGATGATGATAATACCGAATACGAATGATGCCAACGTATCCATTGTTAAGTAACCTTCTTGGAATCCTTTAAAGAACGCATGTGATGTATATGCCTCTGCAGGTGCTTGCATTTCTCCCATTGGATGAATAAAAGCAAATACTACTAAAATCCCAATAAACGTTAATTTAATTGGCGTTAAGATTTTTCCTACAATATCGACAATTTTCGCGGGATTTAGCGAAAAAAAACAAGTAATGCTAAAGAATATAATTGTAAAAAGAATGAGTGCTGAAGAACCCATAGCTTCTGGTACAAAAGGCTTCATACCAATTTCATAAGAAACGCTGCCTGTTCTCGGAATAGC
The DNA here is from genome assembly GCF_027716265.1 of Bacillus cereus group sp. Bc031. NCBI lineage: Bacteria > Bacillati > Bacillota > Bacilli > Caryophanales > Bacillaceae > Bacillus > Bacillus cereus group sp. Bc031. The sequence goes on along the minus strand of NZ_JAQFUL010000088.1, from coordinate 11,638 downwards.
GAATAGTGGACCAATCGCTAAATATAAAACTGTCGTAAATACAATGCCGAACACTGGATGTACACGACTTGCTAACGATTGTAAATCTTCTTTACCTGAAATTCCAAATGCTAATACCCCTAGCAACGGTAAACCTACACCTGTTACTAAAAATCCTGCATTAGCAATCCAAACATTCTCTCCTGCCGATTGACCAAGCATTGCTGGGAATATTAAATTTCCTGCCCCGAAAAATAGTGCAAATAACATTAAACCAATAACAACTATGAACGAAAACGGTACTTTATTCGTCATAATATAACCTCCATTCAATATAACCTATGTCATTTCCAATTTTAACTAATTGAATTTTCTGAATATTTAACTTAAGTATCAACTATTCTTGAACTCATTATAGTTTGATATATAATATTTTGCAATACTATTTTCAAACTTTTCATTTATTTTATAAATATACATTTTTTAACATAGAAATAGACTAAAAAACCAACATGGTCATCCATGTTGGTTTTTCCATTTTTACTATCAATTAATTAAAATTTCGCCGCTACTTTCTTAACGTTCTCTAAACCTTCTTCAACAATTTGTTGTGAGCGATCTGGATATTGGTTGTGTCCTTCAATTACAACAGTTTCTGGATTTGTAATTCCCCAGAACCCAAGTACAGTTGTTACGTAATTAACTGCCATTTCCATAGGAGCCATTTGTTCTGAAGAGTAATCTGAACCACGAGCACCTAACACAACTACTTTTTTACCACCAGCTAAGCCTTCTGGACCATTAGCTGTATATTTAAACGTTTTTCCAGCTTGAGATAAATATGAAATATATGTGATTAATGGTGCTGGTACAGTAAAGTTCCATAATGGGAATGCAAATACAACTTTATCAGCTTCTAAAAACTGATTTAAATATTGATCTACTGTAGCAACTGCCTTCTCTTCTTCTGCTGTTAATTCCATACCTTGACTACGTTTGTATCCACCTGAAATAGCAATATTTCCGTAATAAGGAAGATCTAATGCAAATAAATCTAACTCTGTAATTTCTGTATTCGGATTTGCTTCTTTATAAGTACTTACAAATGTTTCATACATTTTTGAACTAACTGCTTGCTCCGCTGGGCGATCGTTTGCTTTTACAAATAATACTTTTGACATTGTTTTATTCTCCTCTACTTTTTGATTTTCTTCTTTTTTACCAAATAACGAGCTAAATAATCCCATTTTCTTCACCTAAACTTTCTTATCATATTCATTATTCAACATCATAAAAATTCTTATTCTAATAAAAAGTTCCAATTGATACCTTAAGGAAAGTTAATTAAAACTTTTTGTTATTTAATTACCTTATGTAAGTGATTGTAATATATTTACTTACTTTAGTCAAGTAACTTTTAATAAAAAAATAAATCTCAAATTAAAAACATTTACTAAAATACAATTGAACACCAAATTACAGCCTTATTACTTGTATAATAAAATTAGAGAGGAAAATTCATATTTAGAAAGGATTCATTCATGAGCACGATAGAAAAGATTCAAACTTTTATTATTCTTTTTGCTGTTACATGCGGCATCATACTTGGACAATTTAATGTTATACATATGTATTCAGACAAATTTATTGTTCCCTTTTTATTTTTCATGCTATATGGATTATTCCTCAGCATCCCATTAAAAGAAATAAAAAACGGATTTCACAATTTAAAATTTGCTGGAACAAGTCTTACTATTAACTTTTTATGGACACCTTTACTCGCTTGGGGATTAGGAGCACTATTTCTTTCAGATCACCCAGCACTGTGGATTGGATTTATAATGCTAATGGTTACTCCATGTACAGATTGGTACTTAATCTTTACTGAAATAGCAAAAGGTAATGTAGCACTTTCTACAGCGATTTTACCAGTAAATTTAATTTTGCAAGTACTACTACTTCCCATTTATTTATTTTTATTCGCTGGTGTTATGAAGACTGTAGCGGTTTCTATTTTAGTAGAAAGTATTGTTATCGTAATCGTCTTACCATTTTTACTTGCACACGCTACAAAATTCATTATGAATAAACTGAAAAAAGCTGAAACGCTCGAGAATAAACTCATTCCGTTTTTCAGCTCTGCCCAAATTATATTTTTAAGTTTAGCAATCGTAGCGATGTTTGCATCACAAGGTAAATATTTACTACAAAATATGAATGTCGTTTTATTATTACTCATTCCTGTTCTATTGTTCTTCATCATTAATTTTGTACTAGGACAATTTATCGGGCACGTTATGCGTTTATCTTATAAAGATACAGTAAGTCTAAACTTAACAACGTTAGCAAGAAACTCACCTGTTGCTCTTGCTATTGCTGTGACTGCTTTCCCTGACGAGCCTCTTATTGCACTTGCACTCGTTATTGGACCGTTAATTGAACTGCCAGTACTTGCTTGTGTTTCACAAGTGTTGTTACTTATTAAGAAAAGACGGCAATACACATAAAAAAAAAACGTCCTACTTTAGGACGTTTTTTTATTGTCGAGAAATTATAGAAGTAACGATAATTATCGACTCTAAGGATTTTATACGTTTTAGACACGCTATATTAACAAATCCATTCTAATTAAACATTAAAGGAAAAGTAAATATAACGAAAGCTGCCCAAAGTCCATAAATTGGTAAATACTTCGTAACGGCATCTTGGATAGCTGTCGGTCCTGATTTGCTTTGCAAGAACCGCATATAGGAAAACATAATCCAAATTAAATTTGCCCAGATCAGTATGTTTACCCCTAAAACAGCAAGTCTATTAGGTGTAATCCCGTAAGAAGAAAGTCTGAATACAATGGCTGATAAAGCGACAGTGTCAATAATAAGCGCCAGAACAATTAAGGCAAAATTTATATAATCTGAAATGTTCTTTTTCTCATCCGAATCACTCTCAACGATAGAAAATATGGTAACGGCCAACACGCCAAGGAGTATTCCGTTGAAGGCCATTAAGAAATTGCGGTCCAAGAAAGGATTTTTCCCGACCCATATAACCGTTATAAGATAGATTAGCAACGTAATCAAGACAAGTGGACTAAAAATTTTAGATATGTATGGTGTAATATTTTTAGCAAGTTTAAGATTCAATGATACTAAGTATGCAGCCACTACAGCGAGAGCGGCAGCTCCAAATAAAACAACATTACTAAAATAGAACTCTCCTATATCCAAGTCAACAAAACTAAATAATCGCATGGTGAATACTGCTAGTATCATTCCACTCACTGCCATGCTCGCGTAGAGAAGACCATATTCTAAATTAAATTTAATATAAGCTAATCTTGTATTACCTTTTGAATATTCATTTCCTGTAAATGCAAGTCCCAATAAGACCCATAACAATATAGGAAGATGTAAATAAGCAAGGATAATACTGTCTTTATAATTTAATGGCAACATATTAAGATACAACCCAGCAATTAGGAACAACGCTGCAAGGAAATAAATAATACTTTTTTTCGGGGTATTATTGTAAACAAAATAAGCATCGATAAAGGGAATTACACCAAAAGCTAGGTTAATTGGAGCAATTGCTTCCTGCTCTACAAAGTGGAAAATGATCCTGGTGCTTATGCCGGCCAGAATAGCTAAAAGGCCCATGAATAAGAAACCTTTTTGAAACAAAGATGTTTTTTCTTTATTTACTTTCTCCTTGAAATGCAACCTTTCATACCAAGCACCTAGAACTTGAGAATCAGGGTTTTGGTCCCATGCTTGTGAGAATGCTTTTTTAAAAGCTTTCGGATCTTTTCTATACATCTTCTCCAACTCATGGGGGTTATCCATATTTTTAACAATCAAATTGTTAATGTTCATAGTTATACCTCCTCTAATTTTAAAAATAAGGTTGTTACCTTTTAACAAAAGCACCTCACTCATTTATTATGATTTTGATTTTAATACAAGTTTTATCGTTTTACAATAAAAAATTATTATTTAAAGATTTTTTTTTATCGTTAAATTTTATATAAAAGAAAAACAAAAGAGCATGACAGTTTTATGTCATGCTCTTTTAACAAATTAATTCTCAAATACAAAATTAATCTTATTATCTTTCCACTCTAATTTCGCATCAAATGTTTTCTCGCCCTTTTTAAAGCCTTTAATTAAATCGGTTTTCTCACCTTTTAAGAGCTTTGTCATATTCTTTTGCGAAATTGTTTTACTTAATATTTTTTTCGAGATGGTAAAGTCACATTGTGTCGTGTTGTAATTAGAACAGCCGTAAAACGTTGACTTATCAATTACATCGCCATCACATTTTTTACAGCTACCAACCTTTTTACCTGTTGTAAATTTCGATCCTTTTCGCTCAATCGATTCAACATGTAATCCAGTGAAATCCCACTTCTCAGACATTTCAACCGCATCTTCAATAATTTTAGCTGATAATTTTTTCGTTTGTTCCATAAAAGTTGCTGGTGATGCTGTACCTTCCCCAATTTCCGCAAGACGTTGCTCCCATTTTGCGGTCATTTCTGGTGAAGCTAGTATTTTGTCACCGATTGCGGTAATTAATACTTTCCCTTTATCGGTCGCATACACTTGGTTCTTCTTCACATCTATATATTTACGGTCTTTTAGCATCGTAATAATACCTGCACGGGTCGCTTCTGTACCATATAAAAAAAATTATGAGCTTAAATATATTGTACATTAATAATTATTACAGTTATAGCTATAATAAGATTTTTAAAATCTTTTATGCACGCAATTAAATGATTATTTTCAATATACAAAATATTATTTATAATTTACATAGAGAATGATTCGTCATCTACTACTTTTTATAAGGGGTGTTCCTCATACAAGAATTAATGGATAAAAATAATAACATTCTTCCTTTTAATGAAGAGATAACAACAAGAATAAAGTTTATTATGTATCCTGTATGGATTAGTATTGGGAGGAATGTACAAGGAAAACCTATACAAAAGAAACATGCCACATTAGCTATAAAAACATTTATGACTAAGCATGCTATTATTCATCCTCTAACGGATTTCATATTTTCCAAATGGAAACATAGAAACTACAATACTATGAAAATACATACACAAAATTTAGCAGTATTTTTGAACTTTCTTCTAAGAAAGCAGAAGAATTACAAATTATATTCTCTAGAACATTTAAATTACGAGCATGCAATTTGTTTCTTAAACAATTTGACTTTGGAAGGGAAATCTAGAGCAACTGTTCTAAGTTATCGGTGTACTATAAAAGAGTTTTTCATCTACCTTTCAAAAAATAATTTAAACAATACTCTATCAACAAGTAATGAACATTTGATTAGTTCTAAAAATTCTATTGCAGATTACATTAGCACGCAATTTGAAAGCATCATTGTCCCTTCACCAGAAAAAAGTAACATTGAACATGATATACCGCATATTTATATTTTAAGATTTTTAGAAATTGTATTTGAAATAGCAAATCCTATTGCATTAGGGGTCTACATGCAAATATTTGGTGGTTTACGTGTTGGAGAAGTGGTGAATATTAGAACGTCCGAAATTAAACTCATAGGTCCTTACGGTCAAGATGGTTTGCTTTTAAATGTTAAAAATAGTATTAATCGCATTGATATTAAAGATGGATCAGGTTCAAGTTATGTCAAAAAGCCAAGAGATCAATTAATTCTCGGGTTTAGGGATTGGCTAAGACAATTATATAAATTACACTACCAGCAATATGTAAAAGACTCCGATATTAATGCTATTTTCCTTAATAAAAAAGGTTTACCAATGACTGGCGCTAGTTATCGTTATTATTTTACTAAGGCAAAGAAAGCCTTTATTAATTATTTAAAACATTCCCAGGACCCAAATGACAAAATAGCGTCCATCGCCCTAAGTAATACCGATTGGTCTACACATATAGGTAGAGGAATTTTTACCAACATGCTTGCAGAAGTTGCAAAAAACCCTCAAGATGTCGCTCTTTTACGCGGAGATGATAATCTATCAAGTTCACTTGAGTATATGTCAAATACAAAACGAATGAAAACCAATTTAGAGCATTACCTTAATCAACTTTATATTAATACCGAAATAAAACTATAAATTACAATAAACATTTAAGGAGAACTAATATGAAGTTTTTCACAATAAAAGAAGCAGCCGAACAATTATCCTTATCTCGTGGAATCGTATATAAACTTATTAATAACGGAGAATTGTATGCGAAATGGATTTCAAAAAAAGAGATGCGAATTGCAGAGGAAGATATTGCGAAATTTAAAGAAAATGATATTGCAAGAACACACTACCCTATATCTTTAGCTAGCCAAAAGTTAAATATACCCTTGGAAAAAACACGTAGACTGCTCAAACTTGGTGCATTTCCAAATTCAATTAAACAAGGTAGACAATATTATATTTCAAAAAAAGATATAATTTCATTTATAAACTTACTTCAGAAGAAAGAATCTTCCTATACAGTAGAAGACATAAGTAAAATACTTAATATCACTGTCCCAGCTGTACTTGACCTTATAAAAAGGAGAATTTTTACAAATACTTTTAAATTCCCTTGCGACAAAAGGTATTATATTCCAAAAGAAGATGTTGAAGGTCACCCCTTTTACTATAATAATGATTCGTATCTTACCATTGAACAAGCAAGTAAAGAATTAAATTTGAAACCAGCAACTATTCGCGGCTATATTAAGTCAGATATATTTCCAAGTGCTTTTAAACATTTTACAAATATGTGGTTTATTTCAAAAGAAGACATTGAGAAACTGAAAGCTAAGAATAAGATTCCACTAAATTATCTTTCTGTTGAAGAGGCAGCAACACGAATTTCAAAACACCCCGATATCGTAAAAAAATATATTCGTGATGGTACGTTCTTTCAAAATAGAATTATTATAAAAAGACGGGCTTATATACCTTTAACAGATATTATTGATTATGAATCAATGCTCGAGTTACCTGAAGGATTTATGACTGTTCAAGACGTTTGTAAGAAACTTAATAAAGATGATAGTAGTATTTTACCACTTATTCATAATGGTGAATTTCCTAATGCATATTTTAATGTATTTCAAAAAAAATATTTAATACCGGAAACAGAGCTATCAGATTACTTAAACAGACAAGCAACATTCAAAGATTACATTTCAATTGAAAACTGTGCTCAAAAGCTCTCTTGTACAGAAAAAGAAGTTTTACAAATGATTAAAAATGGTACTTTAAAATTTACTAAAAAAAACTTAAGAGGAGAGATACTTATATCAGAAAAAGAACTACACGATTTTTTAAGCTTTCAAAAAGCTAGTGAAAATTTTCTAACTCTAGAACAAGCTGCTAAAGAACTTGAAATGCCAAGAAAAACACTTCACAAATTAGTTCAAAACGAGAAGTTGGAGTTCTCCTCTTTTTCTGACACTAATTCATACGAATCAAATTCAAATACTAATTTTTTTATCCCCAAAGGTACTATAGACTCTATTAAAACAAATAAGAAAAAGAGCTTTTCTATGATTGCTATTGAATTATATAATAAAAAAATTGCAACATTACATTACAGAGAAGACTTCAAAAACACTGTAAATTTATATAATGATTTTGTATTATTAAAAATTTCTCAAACTAGAGGCCAAGAAGACTCTTTTACAGATAAAGCACGCTCCTTATTTAACACTCTAAATAGCATTATTCTTAATTTAAGAACAGAAATCACCTTATTAACTGATGAAGAGCTCGAAGAGGTTTTAAACACCGAGAGCATCCCGCTTACTCATAAACAAAACTTTATACATTTTTTGAACTATTGTTATAGTAAAGTGCAATGTATATTTAAAAACACCTATAAAATTGAATATAATGAAAAACTTAAAAGAGATAAAGAAATATATGATAAACAAACATTTCTTGCTTTTTATACATACGCGAATAACATTGACCTACATATTGCAATGGCAAAACAGAATAAGCAATATGCTCAAACTTGGCTTTTTGTTATTATGCATATGATTAACGGATGGAGAAAATCCACAATAGTTACCGAACTTCCAAACTTACCTTTAGAAGAAATAGAAGGCTTAAACATTTATAATTTAGAACAGCTTAAAGATAATGGTCTTTCAATTAATCAAGCTCAAAGTATTGTAAATTTTTATTATGTAGTATGTAAGAAAATTCACATTTCTAAAACGGGTTCTTTAGGGCAATTTCTATGTAATGAAGACATGATTATACCAGCTGCAACATCATTGCTAATTTGCGAATTACATCGTAGGAACTATAAAAAACAAAATCGTTTACTTGGCTCACTAAGCAAATATAGTAATTCACACTCACGTTTTCATACCTTTTTTGATAAAAATAAAAAATTACCTAAATTTAACAGTTTGATTATGAATCGCTCTTTACTCACTCACTTTTTCTATACTGTAACTAACTATGGTAAACACTCAGAAATATCGCATGAACTAACTAAAAACTTAAGAAACCATAGAAATATGAATTCAATTACTGCCTATGTTCAATCTACAAATCACGATGGGAATTTGGACACCGTCTCGCTTAACTTATTTAATCGCGGAACCTTTGGATGGCTCTATAATTTCATCATTGATTTAGCAATGGATAAAGATACAGAGTTTGATTTATTAGAAAATCGTACATCTATTATACAAGTTTTGAAAAATGATTATTCTCCTTCTCAATTAGAAGATATATCATTTCTACTCCTTAAATATCAAAATGAAAGAGCACCAATTATTGATAAATTAATGCAACTTCCAAAAGATCAAGTGATAGAGATTATTATTAAAATCTTAAAGGGAGAAAATCCTTCTAAAACTAAGCATGTACAATGCATTATCTATCCGCAGTGCGCTTTTCCAAACTTAGATTCTTGCTTAAACTGTCCTAATGCAATATTCAATATTTATTTATTGATTAGTATCGTGGAAGAATTAAAAAATATTCATACCTCTATAAAAAGTTCTAACTTCGATACAATTCGATATCGAGACACCATGAGGTTTATTTTAATTTTAGATATAATTAACCAAGCTATTTCAGAATTTGGAAAATCTTATATAGAGACCTTTATTAACTTTGAAGTCCTTGAAAATATCATTACCGAGACAAATAAATATTTTCTCTTTAACTATCCAAATTATCACCTCTCTACTAAAGGAGGTAGTCATTAATGTTAAACAAAACTAAATTCCTAGATAAAGATGGTTCTATTAATTTAATTTCCATAAAGCCAACGCATTTTCAAGGCACAAAGGAAGAGATAGAATCATTTTTACAAAATTTTAACAAATGGAAAACCGCTAATATAATTGAAAATGAATCCTTTTATGATACAAAATGGTTCATAAGAGACAAAGACTATAATCGTCGTGGAATTTTATTTGATATAGAACTGTACAGCACTTTAAATATTACTTTAAAGTGCTACACCATTTACTTAATTGAACAACATTTCTCTGTCAATCATATACAAAATGTCATTCATTGTATAAAAGAATCGATTCAAATATCAAAAGCATTTAACTTAAACTACCTTACTGATTTGGAAGAATATATAAGTAAACACAACTACAGAAAAAGAGACGATTTAGCCAGATGTACGATAAACTTTTTTTCTTTCATTGAAATTACCAATTCAAATAAATTTATTGATATTTGCTCACCTTTCATTAATAATATTCAAAAAAATCGAGATTTACCTAATTATCGCCATATACTATATTTTGATGAAAAAATCGAACAATTTTTGAATGAGGGGACTAAATTTGAACTAAAAAAATATTTCCCAATTGTGCTTTGGTGGAAAATAACCACTGTTATACCTATACGCCCTACAGAATTCTTAAAACTTAAAAGGAGCTGTGTAAATCCAACAAAAAACAGTGTAAATAAATATGAAATTACACTTCCTAGAAGTAAAGAAAAAGGTACTTTACTAAGGGATCTTGATATAACCGACACACTTCAAATTAATAAAGAAATTTATGATTTAGTTCAGACCTTTAAATCCTTCTTATCTAAGGAGGATAATAGTCAGTATTTATTTACCTATAAATACTATGAAATGTATAAAGAACACCTTGGGAGTGAACGTACAAGGCATACTGAGTTTCTTCCTTTAAGACAATTTGATTCTCTAATTGATCAGTTCTACCGCGAGATATTAAAAAAGAAGTACAATTATGATCAAATAGAACAAATTTCTCCTGGAGATACTCGACACTTAGCATTTTGCAACATGATGTTACAAGGATTTAATATGCTAACCATAGCTATTATTGGTGGACATAAGCGTTTAGAGACACAAAAAGGCTACTGGAGTCATCTTACATATTTCACCGAATCATGGGTATATAATTTAACTGAGAAACATAGGAGATTAATGCACGTAAATACTTCCTTACCAGACTCATCGTTCTCTCAATATACTAGAGACACTATTAATAAATATAAACTATATAAAGATACATATGATACAAAGAACTTTTTACCAGTTGATTTTGGATATTGCACTGATATCGAATATCCTTTCAATTGTACTGGGGATTGTCGCCACTGTAGTCATTATTTGTTTTCACCTGAGACAGATAAAATCGACGAAGGACTGACCTGGCTCAATGACTATTCAAAACTATTAAAAAGAAAAATTAACGAGCAAGTTAGCATGTTAACATTTCTTTCTAAAAATATGAATTACAATCTAGAAGAATTAAATTACTCTTTAATTGATCAAGAAAATTTATCTTCAAGTGCCAATGAATTAAATCGTTTATTAAATCAAAAAGCTATTGTGGGTGCCAAATTACCTAAAACAATTGAATAATTGTATTGCATAAATAAACCACTTAATAAAAGGAGGATACATTACATTGAATAAAAAAGAAAAAGGAAGACCCCCAAAATATACCGATGAAGAATTAACTAAAATTTTACTAGAATATGTATCAAAAACACCTGGGAGAATAAATTTTTCAGCCCTAGAAGGTGTAACGGGAATAAAAAGACATGTATGGTCTCGAAGGAAGCGTAAAGATATCGAACGATTAAATACACCTTTATTAAGTACAAAAAATGATGCTCCTCCTCTTCCACTACCTAATATCGAATTTATTATTGAACGTTATGGTAATGATACAAAAGCTTTGTCAGGTGCTTTAAAACACGTCAATGAAGTGATTCACTCGCTTTACGATGACCTATTACAATCACAGAAAAAAATTGAACAATACAAAGAAAACATTGAACAACAACAAAACAAAATAAAAGAGCTGACGATTACTTTAAGAGAATATGAAGACATTGTAGCTGGAAGTGTATATAAAAATAATAGAGAAGAAAATCAACTTCAAAGTAATCTACTTACTATCAATAATAATAACAATAAAGAAAACGCAGTAAGTTTAGATTTTAAAAAGATGTTTCCGAATATCTTTTTAAAATAAGATGTCAATTGGTGACATTCTTAAAACAGAAAAAATGGCTCATTCACTTTTTAAAATTATAATTTATTTATCTTTCTTTCATCCAATATTGTAATCAACGATTGTAAAATACCCAATAACAACGGTTTTAAATTCCCCAAAAATAACAGATAATCGTTTCGAAACA
>NZ_JAQFUL010000087.1:0-20345 GCF_027716265.1 Bacillus cereus group sp. Bc031 | reverse complement strand
CTGTTGAATACAGAAATCATCTTCTTGATGCCGCCTAACTTTTTTTAAAATGTCCTTTACAAAGGGTACGGATTATGAAACAGCCTCCTTCCTTTTATTTATTTTCTGTGGCATTGATTACAAACTGATCATAATATTTTTCATTCACGTATATATTTAATACCCATAATCCAGATGAAGGTAGTGACATAGTGAGTGGGAGTTCGGTTGTAGTAGAATCAATTGTATTTGAAGTAGTCCAAGTTGGTTTAGAAGTTTCTTGTTGAAAGAGTACGGGTGTTGGCGTTACTGACCCTTGTTTTAGTGCAATAATAGAGAGTTTTCCAGTTGGCCTTTCAGAATCTAAAAAGTACCACATTATTTCATTTTGTTCATTTGAGATAATAGAGGTATCAGCCATTGCGATTTTTCCTTCGATGCCTTTTAAAGGTATTTTTCCATCTACGAAGGATGGAGCTTCTTCCCAATTCACATCTTTTAAAACACTAAGATGAAAGAAGGAAGGTGCATTAACTTGATTGGATGATGTTGCGACAGCTTCTTTTTTAGGTACTTCGGAATCGGGTTGAGCTTGCGAGCATCCAGCGATGAGAAAGGAGAAAAGTAGCATAGTTCCGATTTTTTTCATGGTGCCACACTCCTAATTTTTATTGTTAGTGTAATTGTATTTGCTAGAAAGCGGGACAATTCCTTTAAAGTATAAAAAGAGGTCGTAAGTTTTGTACGACCTCTTTTGACATTTTTCTATACTTGTTCAGTTGTAAAGGTTGGCTCATTCTCTTTTTGCGGCATCGTTAAGAAAATAACAGAAAGAATGATACATACGCCGCCTAATAATTGATAGGCTCCAAAAGATTCATTTAGCCAAGCGATTGAAACGATGGCCGCTACAAGTGGTTCAATGCTAGATAAAATGCTCGTTTCTGTTGCTGCTAAATATTTCAGACTACCGATATAAAGAAGGAAAGAAAGAGTGCCACTTATAATGATAAGGATAAGCATAGAAAAAGTTTTTGGTGTAAAGGTTTGTGAAAGTTGACTCCATCCAAACGAGCGATTACAAATAAGTAGGGCGATGCCGCCGATTAGCATCCCCCAGCCAATTACTATGGTTGTTCCGCATTCTTTAATAAGAGAAGCTGGATGGAGGGTATAAAATGCAAATCCAATTGCTGTTAATAGGCCAAAAATAATGGCTTCTTTCGATAAAACAATATTTTCAATTGAACCGTTTGTAATAATAAAGTACGTTCCCGTTAGGGCAGTAATAATTGCGAGTAGTTGCATAGAAGCAGGGAATTTTCTTTGTCCAAATGCGACATAAATGGTAATAAGAACAGGACCTAGAAATTGAAATAATGTCGCTGTGACCGCGTTACTAATATGAACTGTTTCGATAAAGGCATATTGCGCACCGAGCATGCCGAGAATAGAGAAAATAATAAGTTGTATAGAATGTCTAGAGTGTTTCCAAATTTGAAATATGTTTTGTTTCTTTATCCGTAAAAAAGATAAAATAAATAATCCTGCAAGCAACAAGCGAATTGTTAAAAAATCAATTGATGATACGTTAGTATGTTGAAATAGCCACTGAATCATCGGGCCAGATAATCCCCATAAGGTAGCTCCTGTAATAATCATAATGAGTCCAATCCGTCTACTATTGTTCATAATCATGCATCTCCTCTCGAGTATTTGATTTTTTATGTGTGACATGATAAAAGGAATTATATATAACTTCTGGTACTGTAAAAAGTATCAGATTTTAGTTTTATTAAGGGGTCAGATATTATGTTAGAATTAACGCCTAATTTAAATATGAATAGTAAAAAGGCATTGTACGTGCAATTGTATGAGTATATAAAAAAAGAGATTAAGGATGGAACGATTTCCGCTTTTACAAAATTACCCGCAAAGAGAAAGCTGGCGAGCTATTTACAAGTGAGTAAGAATACAATAGAAGCGGCTTACGAGCAATTACTTGCAGAAGGTTACATTGAGTCGATATCAAGAAAAGGTTATTTTGTATGTAAATTTGAACAAATGATGGATGTAGAAGGAAGCGAAGCGAAAGTAGAAGAAGTATCGTTTCAGGAGGAGAACTATACATTTGATTTCACACAAACAGGGGTTGATACAAAAACTTTTCCGTTCACTATGTACCGCAAGCTTATAAATGATGTATGGCAGCCGCGTAATAATGATTTACTTTTTCTTGGACACCCTCAAGGAGAATTAAGCTTACGAGAGGAAATTGCGAACTATTTGTATGAATCTAGAGGTGTACGTTGTTCAGCTAGTCAAATTGTATTAGGTGCGGGAACACAAATATTAGTGAAGTTACTTTTTCAATTGTTGAAGGGAAGTAATTACGCTGTTGAAAATCCAGGGTACCATAGGAAAATGGTCGTTTTTGAACAGGGAGAAAAGAAGGTTCAAATGTTGTCTTTAGATAGGGACGGAATTTGTATGGCAGATTTAGAAAATAGCACTGCAAATGTTGTATTTGTAACTCCTTCTCATCAGTTTCCATATGGAATGATTATGCCTATTACGAGAAGGACGCAGCTTTTACAATGGGCAAAGAAAGAAGAAGATAGGTATATTATTGAAGATGATTACGATAGTGAATTTCGTTATTCAGGAAAGCCAATTCCGGCACTACAAGGGTTAGATACAGATGGGAAAGTTATTTATATGGGGACGTTATCAAAAGCTTTGTTGCCCTCATTACGGATGAGCTATATAGTATTACCGAAGAATTTAATTAAAAAGTACCAAAAAGAATATTTATTTTATACACAAAGTGTTTCAAGAATGGATCAAGAAGTGATTAGAAAGTTTTTACATGAAGGTTATTGGGAAAAACATATTCATAAAATGCGTGTCGTCTACCGGAAAAAGAGGGATCGACTTGTTTTTGAAATAGAGAAGTATTTCTCTAATCATGTTGAAGTGATAGGAGAAGATTCGGGATTACACATTTTATTAAAAGTACATAATGGAATGCGAGAAGAAGAACTCATTCAAGAAGCTGCAAAATATAGTATTAAAATATATCCTGTTTCTACGTACTATAAAGACGGTACTGCACCTGAAAATGTCGTTTTACTTGGGTTTGCGATCTTATCAGAAGAAGAAATTGCGAAAGCGATTCAACTATTAAATACAGCGTGGTTTAGAAAAAAGTAAAAAAACATCCTCATACATGAGAGGATGTTTTTTATTATTTATTTTCGTCTAAGAATAAGACCATATGCTCTTCGTCCCAATATTGTCCGTTATATTTTAATGAACGTTCTTGTACACCGAATGTTTTAAATCCTAATGATTCATAAAGTTTTTTTGCTCCATCGTTGCCAACAACAACATCAAGCATAACTTGTTCCACCTCTAAAGATTTAGCAAGCTCAAGACATTCTTTAATAAGTGCTTTCCCTGCTCCAAGTCCGCGTGCTTTTGGAGATACATATACAGAACCGATTTTAGCTTTATGTTCTTGTTTTACATATGGTTTCGTTTCCAGTGTTGCAACCCCGATTAATTTTCCATCTTTGAATGCGCCTAGCGTATAGTTTTCATCTTGTGCTAATTTTTGTGCTTTATATTCAATCGCACACTCTTTATTAATAATATCTTCATAAGAAGAGCTGAAAGCTTCAGGGTTTTGCTTTAAACCTTCTACACGAAGTTCTAAGTAAATTTCCGCTTCATCTTTTGTTAATACATGGATATCCAATTATATCACCCTCCAAATCTTTGACAAATGTATCTTTATTTTATATTGAAATAAGAATAATTTCAAAAGCTTAGCTTATATAAGCTGATTTTATGAACAAAATAACACCAGTAGTTTTTACTATTACTGGTGTTTTCACACACATATTATTCAAAAGGTAGCTCAATTATAAAGGTAGTTCCTACCCCTAATTTGCTTGTTACTAGAATGGCACCGTTATGCAATTCCACAATTTCTTTAGCAACAGCTAGCCCGATACCTTTTCCCCCAGTAGCTCTCGTTCTAGATTTATCAACACGATAAAAACGATCGAAAATATGTGGAATATCTTCTTCAGGAATACCTTCACCTTCATCTTGTACACTTATTGTAAAAGAATTTGTTTCTGTGAGTACGCGTATCGTAATAGTAGTGTTTTCTAGTGAGTGTTGATAAGCATTGTGTAATAAATTTAACATAACTTGTTCCATACGTCTTTCGTCTATGCAAACTTCTAAATCATCTTTGCAATATACATGAAGTTGCATTTGTTTATTTGTTAATGTTGTTTTTGTTTTTTCAACCATTCGTTCTAAAAATGGTCTAAGAAGTACTTTTTGTTTTTTTATAACAAACTGGTGTTGTTCTAATTGTACAAGCATAAATAAATCTTGGACGAGGTCAGTTACACTATGTGTTTCATCCTCGATGATTTGCAAGTATTCTTCTCGCTCTTCTTTCGTTAAAGTGTCTCTCTTTGCTACTTTCGCATAACCTTTCATATAGGTCAATGGAGTTAATAGTTCATGGGCGACACTAGCAAGAAATTCATTGCGTTCTTTTTTCATATAAGTTAGTTCACTGGACAAATCTTCAATCGTTTTTGCTAAGCTTCCAAGTTCATCATTCCGTTTAATACCTAATTGAATTGGTTTATTTAATTTTGACATTTTTTCTGTTGCCCTCTTCATTTTTATAAGCGGTTCTGTAATAACACGAGAAAAAACAAAGACAGAAATAGTCGTTAAAATAACAGTCAAAACACTAATGATAAGAAATTGGTTCATGAGTTTAAGTAACATATTTTCTAAGAAAGATGTTTTTAGTAACATATATAACTTTCCTTGAAACTCTGCTGTATTGAGTGAGCTTACGGTTGTGATGAATTTTGATTTTTTCCAGTTCTTTTCGACAACCAACCCGTTTGCTGGAATAAGTTCTGTTTTACATGTAAGCTGTTTTTGCATTGCTTTTGTTACAGGTTCTGAAGTGGAAATAATTTTTCCATTATTGTCCGTTATAATGATAGCTATATCAGAGTTAGCAATTGATTCTGATTCAACTAAGTGTTCAGCCTCATCAGCGATATCGAATTCTGGGTATATAGGACGCTTAGGATTTTTATTGTATTCAGCGCGTTCGCCGTGTTTCTTTTCTTTAGCAAATGCACTCCACTTTGCGCGTTGTGTAATTTTGTTACTATAGCGATTACCTTTTTCTAAAAGAGCGAGTGTTTCCTCTTCAATGCGCATTTTAGAAATACTTTTGTAAAAAGATACGAAAGCAATTGTTTCAATACATAAAGCTAATATTAAAAAGTATGTCCCGATTTTAAGTGAAAGTTTACTCATTTTCTCACCATACCTTATTCATAATAAAGGGTCAGTGGTATACTAGTTTCCACTGACCGAAGTAATTATTCACTTTTCCATTTATATCCGACCTTATAAACAGTTTCTAAGTAATTTTCAACTGGAAATCCTTTTTTACGTAATTTATCACGGATATTGCGAATATGTGAATCGATTGTTCTATATTCAATGTCTGTTTCATAACCCCAAATTTTTTCGATTAAATCATCTCGGCTATAAGCACGGTTTGTATTTTGTAAAAATAGTCCAAGTAACGAAAATTCGATAGGAGTCAGTGAGATTTTTTCATCATACACTGTGACAGTATGTTTCGTTTTATCCCACTCAATACCATTGAAGCTAACAAATCCATCTTTCTTTGTACGGCGTAATATAGCCTCAATTCGTGCAACTAATACATGCTCATCAAATGGTTTTGTAATATAGTCATCTGCACCGATCGTAAGGCCTTTTACCATATCGTAATTTTGATTACGAGCTGTTAGCATAATGATTGGAACGTTGGAAATTTGACGGATTTGATAGCAAGTATCCCATCCATCCATATTTGGCATCATTACATCTAACAAAACAATATCGAAGTCTTTTTGTTCTATTAACTTTAGTGCTTCAAGGCCAGAGGTAGCTTTCATACAAAAATAGCCACGAGGACTTAAGAACAGATCTAATAATCGTAACATACGTTCTTCATCGTCTACTAATAAAATTTTTACCATAATCTTGTGCACCCCAAACTGTTCATTCTACTTGTATAGTTTACATGAAAATGATAAAAAACTCTTTTTATGTGATTGAGTGGAAGAGTGATTTCTCGCTCAGAGTAATTGACATAAAAAATGCACTGGTTTTGCACAACTATTTTTTATAATAGAAAACGTAGCGACACAAAATACCCTATGTTGCGACATAACGTCATGTCATTTTATTTATAAAATGACAATTCCATTCTATTGTGTATGTGAGATAGAGAGGGTTTTCGTATTCACCTCGCATCGGATAAGAAAAATTTCCTATCTCACACTTTTTTTAAAAGGAGATCATACACATGAATCCAAAAGAAGAAATTTCAAAAAAAGAAAAGCAAGATCGTAATACGGTTGTTATGTGCGTTGCCGTATCTATGGTTATTATTATAAGTTGTGTAAATAAAATTTTGGGGATTTTATAATATAAAAAAGCTTATTGCTTCTTAAGAAGCAATAAGCTTTTTTCGTTGTTAGGGGGAGTATTTTTATATAATAAACCAAGGTAAAATTGCTAATCCAGAAGTTACAATTGCTGTAGTAAATATTAAAAGCATAGCTCGTTTGTTTTGTTTCATGTCACATTCTCCTCTACATATCAAGTACATGCGATCAGCGTGGGATGTAGTTCCCCACTGAGTAAAGTTTCACTTTATATTTTTAGTATAATGAATGGAAAGGTTTGGTACGATCGATAAAGGTGACATGAAGATTACATTGTTGTAATGAAAAAAGCATCTTTCTTAATAAAAAGATGCTTTTGGAAAACTAGATTGAAGTATTAATCATTTAAGAATAGAACCATATGTTCTTCGTCCCAATATTGACCGTTATGTTTTAATGAACGCTCTTGTACGCCGTAAGTTTGGAAACCTAATGACTCATATAATTTTTTTGCTGCATCGTTACCAACTACAACATCGAGCATAAGTTGTTCTACATGTAATTTATCGGCATTTTCAATAATTGCTTTAATAAGAGCTCGTCCTGCTCCAAGGCCACGTGCTTTAGGGGAAACAAAAACGGAACCGATTTTTGCTTTATGTTCTTGTTTAATGAAAGGCTTTGTTTCTAAAGTAGCAATGCCGATTAAATCGTTATCTTTGAAGACCCCTAGAGTATACTTATCCGGATTGCTTAATCGTTTTGCCATAGCAGCTACAGGATCCTCATGTTTAAGAACATCTTCATAAGAAGAGCTAAAAGCTTCCGGGTTCTTCGTTAAACCTTCCATACAAACTTTTAAATATATTTCTGCGTCCTCTGTCGTTAATAAGCGAATTTCCATCGTTGTAACCTCCTTGGTCGATTTTAAATCAAATAAATCCATTACATATATAAGAATGTGTATGCGTTTTGTTAGCAGTCTCTTTTAATGTGTAAAAGAATGAAAAGATATATGCTACAATGTTTTGTTTTTTAATATGTAATGAAATTATATATTAACTTTATTAACTATTCAAGCATTTAATATATTACATTTTCATAACTAAAATAACTCCTCGATTGAGGAGTTATTTTAGTTATTCGATCGATAACCATCAACTCGATGTGGATGCGTGTAAATATTACAAGAGTCATTTCTAATAAATCCTACGACAGTAATGCCTAAATCGTGAGCGAGTTGCAATGCTAGTTTTGTTGGAGCGGATTTAGATAGAACAATTTCACATCCGATTTTTGAAACTTTGAGTAAAATTTCGGATGAAATACGCCCGCTAAATGCAATGATTTTTCCTTTAACAGATATATCGTTGCGTAAACAATGTCCATATATTTTATCTAATGCATTATGTCTTCCAATATCCATTCTTGATAGGAGGATATTGTTTCGATCACATAGCGCGGTATTGTGAACACCGCCGGTTTGGCGAAAGGTAGTAGAAGATTGTTGTAAAGTATTCATTAAGTAAAAGCATTCTTCAGGAGTAATTTTTATATGTATATCATGTAAATCTTTTGCTTTTGCTGCATCGTTAGCGAAAATAAAACCTTGTCTACCTTTTCCGCAGCAGGAAGTGATGTATCGTTTATTATATAAATTTTGATAGAGCGGATTTATTTTTGATGATGTTACATGGACAATTCCGTTATCTTTTTGAACCCATAGTTCTTCAATATCTTTATAGGAAGAAATAATCCCCTCAGAAATTAAAAAACCAATTACCATATCTTCAATATAATTTGGTGTACATACGACTGTTACATATTCTTCACCATTCAATTTAATAGTAATAGGAGATTCTGTAACAATCTCATCAGTTTGTTTTGAAAATGTACCAGAGTGATAGCGTACAATTGTATAACTCTCTTGCGTAGGTCCCATATGAAATTCCCCTTTTATATGTATTTTCTCCCACATTCATCATAAAACATTGAAAAAATAAAAACATCTATTAGAAGGAAGGTATCAGATTATTTTGGTTATTATTGTATATATACGATATAATAGAAATGTAGAATAGTGAAATTTTCAAGCTTTCGTAGTGATACCTTATAAACATCTAGAATCGACTTCATAAGAAAAGTATTTAGGCAGGGCGTTTCAAAAATATGTACAACACATTTGTGAAAACGGATTCACAAATGTGTTGTACAGTTGGTTGTAAGGAGAGGGGAAACTATGGCAGAACAGACAGTCCGTGTAACCGTGGATGGTAAAGAATTTTCAGCATCAGGTGAAAAGACGATACTACAATTATTTAACGAGAGTAATTTGGAACATCCTCAAATTTGTCATGTACCAGAAGTAGATCCAATTCAAACTTGTGATACGTGTATTGTAGAAGTAGATGGGAAGTTAATGCGTGCTTGTTCAACGCAAATAGAGAATGGTATGCATATTGAAAGACAGTCACAGCGTGCGAAAGAGGCGCAGACTGAGGCGATGGATCGAATATTAGAGAATCATTTATTGTATTGTACCGTATGTGATAACAATAACGGTAATTGTAAGGTTCATAATACAGTACATATGATGGGAATTGAAGAACAGAAATATCCGTATGAGCCGAAAGTAAGTGCTTGTGAAGTGGATATGTCACATCCGTTTTATCGGTATGATCCAAATCAATGTATTGCTTGTGGACAGTGTGTAGAAGTATGTCAAAACCTACAGGTTAATGAAACGATATCGATAGACTGGAGCTTAGATCGTCCGCGTGTTATATGGGATCATGGTGTAAGTATAAATGACTCATCTTGTGTAAGTTGTGGGCAGTGTGTAACAGTATGTCCATGTAATGCGTTAATGGAAAAATCAATGTTAGGTGAAGCTGGATTCATGACAGGATTAAAATCAGATGTGTTAGATCCGATGATTGATTTTGTAAAGGATGTAGAGCCTGGATATAGTAGTATTTTAGCAGTTTCAGAAGTAGAGGCTGCGATGCGTAAGACGAAAGTGAATAAAACAAAAACTGTTTGTACATTTTGTGGTGTCGGTTGTTCATTCGAAGTATGGACGAAAGATCGCCATATATTAAAAGTGCAACCTGTTTCTGATGCACCGGTTAATGGCATTTCCACATGTGTAAAAGGTAAATTTGGATGGGACTTTGTAAATAGTGAAGATCGCATTACGAAGCCATTAATTCGCCAAGGAGATATGTTTGTTGAAGCTTCATGGGAAGAAGCGTTAGAAGTTGTGGCTTCTAACATGCAACATATTAAATCAGAATACGGCAGCGATGCATTTGGATTTATTTCTTCTTCGAAAGTAACGAATGAAGAAAATTATCTTATGCAAAAACTAGCTCGTCAAATATATGGAACAAATAATGTAGATAACTGCTCGCGTTATTGCCAATCTCCAGCAACTGATGGTTTATTTAAAACTGTCGGTATGGGCGGCGATGCTGGAACAGTGAAAGATATAGCTGAAGCAGGCCTTGTCATTATCGTTGGTGCGAATCCAACAGAAGGACATCCTGTACTCGCGACGCGTGTAAAACGTGCTCATAAATTACACGAGCAAAAACTGATTGTAGCAGATCTTCGTAAACATGAAATGGCAGAGCGTGCGGATTTATTTATTCATCCGCGCCAAGGTACAGATTACGTATGGCTTGCTGGTATTACGAAATATATTATTGATCAAGGTTGGCATGATAAAAAGTTCATAGCTGAAAATGTGAAGAACTTTGATGAATATAGCACAATGTTAGAAAAGTATACGCTTGATTATACAGAAGAAATTACGGGAATTTCGAAAGAAAACCTGAAAGAAATGGCTCGTATGGTATATGAAGCAGATGGAACTTGTATACTTTGGGGAATGGGTGTAACGCAAAATACAGGAGGAAGTACAACATCTGCTGCCATTTCCAATTTACTGCTTGTTACGGGGAACTATCGTCGTCCTGGTGCAGGCGCATATCCATTACGAGGTCATAATAATGTACAAGGTGCTTGTGATATGGCGACATTACCAAACTGGCTTCCAGGTTATCAAGCAGTATCGGATGATACGCTTCGTGCTAAGTTTGAAAAAGCATACGGCACAACGATTCCGAAAGCACCAGGATTAAATAATATCGCAATGTTACTTGCGGCAGAAGAAGGAAAACTACGTGGTATGTATGTCATGGGGGAAGAAATGGCTTTAGTCGATTCCAATGCGAACCATGTGCAACATATTTTAGCGAATTTAGACTTCCTCGTTGTTCAAGATATGTTCTTATCAAAAACAGCTCGTTTTGCTGATGTTATTTTACCAGCGGCACCAAGCTTAGAAAAAGAAGGAACGTTTACGAATACAGAGCGACGTATTCAAAGATTATATGAAGTATTAAAACCACTAGGTGATTCAAAACCGGATTGGTGGATTTTACAAAAAGTTGCTCGTGCACTCGGCGGGGATTGGAATTACGAAAGTCCAAGTGAAATTATGGACGAAATCGCATCGCTTGCACCGTTATACTCTCAAGCAACGTACGATCGTCTAGAAGGCTGGAATAGTTTATGTTGGGGTAGTCATGATGGTAGTGATACACCGCTATTATATGTAGACGGATTTAACTTCCCAGATAAACTAGCTCGTTTATCATTAGATGAATGGGTACCACCAGTTGTAGCGCCAGATGAGTATGATTTACTTTTAAATAATGGACGTATGCTAGAACATTTCCATGAAGGGAATATGACGAATAAGTCGGCTGGTATTTTATCTAAAGTATCTGAAGTGTTCGTTGAAATTTCACCTGAGCTTGCTATAGAGCGCAATGTGAAAGATGGTGGTCTTGTAGAATTAGCATCACCATTTGGCAAAATTAAAGTACAAGCGCTTATTACTGAGCGTGTAACGGGGAAAGAGCTATACTTACCGATGCATGCAACGATAAATGAAGAAGCGATCAATATTTTAACTGGGACGGCAACAGACCTTTATACGTGTACACCGGCGTACAAACAAACGATGGTGAAAATGCGTGTATTACGTGAAAAAGGAAATCGTCCGTTACCATCTTCAAACCCGCGAGATAAAAAGCGTAATCCGCAAAATGGTGTTGAAATCGAGCAAAAATGGCAAAGAAAACAATACGTATCACTCGTGGACTAGGGGGCGGAGATAGTGGCGAAAGAGATTACTTTAATTAAAAAGAAAGTTGTAACAGAGGAAGAACAGAAACAGCAAGTAGCAGATGAACTTCTAAATGAGCTATCTAATAATCGTGAAGCAGTAGAAGAAACGATGCAGCTGTTAGCGCAGTTACAGAAGGCTGGAATATTAGATGCGGCGATTAGTTTACTTGCTGCTAAGGAAGATGTTTCAAAAATCGCTGTGGAGCAATTAAATCGTGAACCAGTTAAAAATGCACTTAACAACATGATGGGGGCGGGGGAAGCATTATCTTCAGTTGATCCGGAAGTAACGAAACAAATTACATCCAGCTTAGTTACGGGATTACAATTTGCAACAGATGAATTAAATAGTGGTAAAAAAACAAAAGTGATGGATTTCTTTAAAGTGTTAAAAGATCCAGATATCAATAGAGCCATTACATTTGGTTTTAGCTTCTTGAAAGCATTTGGACAAGGGTTAGAGAAAAAATAGAGTAGATGAAAAAAGTGATGGGGAGTAACCATCACTTTTTTCATTGTATGTATAAGAGTGTTCATGTTAAGCGGAATATATTATTATTAAAAAGATGGGTTAGAAATGGAAATATGGAATCCATCTCAAATATCGTTTTAGAATGTGGAGGAATATATGCAACACCGTAAAAGACTATCTATACCAGGGGTAATGGGACATTCCTTTCAAACAGTTAAATTTGCTTTTTGGAATGTATTAACCTTTCAACTTGCTTATAAATTATTAGCAGCGATTGTATTCGTCCCGCTATTTGGGATCATTTTTAATAAGTTGTTGTATTTTGGTGGGTATGCAAATGCGACGAATGATGAGTTATTAGCGTTTTTAAAGACACCATACGGCATTTTGGCAATCGTAATTTTATCATTGTTAGCGCTGTTTCTTATCTTTACGGAATTTGCGGTGCTTATTATTATTTCGTACTTTGCTCATAAAAGGCAAAAGGTGAGATTACGTCCAATTTTGTATAAAACAGTAACGTATTTACCTACTCTTTTCACATATTGCTTACCGGGATTTATTTTATATGCTGTCGTATTATTACCTCTTTTAAATATGGGATATGAAACAGCATTAATCCCGCAAATTCAAATTCCTAACTTCATTACAGGAGAACTGTTTAAGACAACGATGGGACAAGTGGGTTATTACACATTCTTTGCTGTAGTTGCGTATTTGAACCTTCGCTGGATTTTTGTTCTACCTATTGTTGTTTTAGAACAAAAGCCATTTCGTGTGGCAGCACGTAAAAGTGCAAAGTTAGTAAAAGAAAGCTTTTTTAAAGTACTATTCTTTTTAGTAGGATTTTTTATTTCGATAGGAATTGTCTATGTCCTATTTTTAGGAATATATTTATTATGTTTATGGGGTGTTTATGAATTTACAAACCCAAAAGGGACATTTGCATTATTAGCGGAATCAACAATGTCTGTATTTCTAACGAGTACATTGTATTTATTTAGCTTTATCGTGACACCATTTTATATTATGGCGATTACGAGATTGTATCTACAAAAGGTTCCAGTTGAAGATGTTTTATTAGAAGAAGGTTTAGATTATTCGAAAACGAAAGCAGATAAATGTTTCTTCCAAAAACATCGTTGGAAATTTATTGGTGTATATATTGTAGGAATTATTACGGCGGGAATGGTTGTTGCCTTCATTGTGACCTTTATTACAAATACATATAAAGAACCAATTATTATGGCTCATCGCGGTTATATTTCAAAAGGTGTAGAGAATACAAAAGAAGCTTTGCAAGGCGCTATTGATGCGAAAGCAGACTACGCTGAAATTGATGTTCTGCAAACAAAAGACGGTGAATTAGCAGTTATACATGATTTGAAGTTGAAACGCCTTGCTAATGCTAATGTTCACGTGTCAGATTTAACGATGGACGAGTTAAGACAACTTACTCTGAGTCAAGATGGGTTTTCAGGACAAATAAGTACACTTGATGAGATTATTAAGCTGGCAAAAGGCAAAATCAAACTCAATATTGAAGTGAAGCTTCATGGGGGCGAAAAAGATTTTGTAAACAAAGTATTAAAAACGATTAAAGATAATGAATTTGAAAAGCAATGTGTCATTCAAACGTTACACTATCCGCTTATAAAAGAATTTAAGCGTGCAAATCCAAATATAAAAGTAGGATATATATTGTATGCAAGTAGAGCTCACTTAAAGAATGTGAAGGCTGATTTTTATGTAGCAGAAGAATACATGCTAAATAAGAAATTAGTAAAAGAAGCAAGGAAGTTAAACAAGCCAATTTACGTATGGACGGTAAATGATATGGAAAGTTTAAAGGGATATTATAAGTTAAACGTAGATGGTATCATTACCGATTATCCTGAATCGGCACGTGAAACAATTAAGATGTTAAAAGAGCAAGAAGAGGAAGAAAGTGATCTGTTTGATAAAATTACTGAAACAACAGATGATTTATTTTCCAAGTTATTTATAAGTTATCCAGCTGCTAGTTAAATGCTAGCAGCTGTTTTTTTAGGGAAAGAATATATCCCTAAAGTATTGTTTAAACTTATAACTGTATATGTATACGGCATCATTGGTATTTCTTACATTGTTATATTATTGTCAAATAATAAATGATTGCTGCTTATTTTAAAGGAGTATAATAAAAATAGAGTGATAGATAATGGGATGAAACGAGAATCCTAATAGAATCAATGTTTTATATATTTACACTATTCTAAATATATAAACTTTAAAAATATGGTATGTTAGCGTTTTCATAACTTTTAAGTTATGCTAGAATAAGGACATAAGTTATTAATTATTACAAAAAGAAAAAAGACTTTCTTTTTTCTGTTAATTATAAGGGGGCATTTCATTATGCGTATTGGGGTACCAGCAGAAATTAAAAACAACGAAAACCGTGTGGCAATGACACCAGCAGGTGTTGTACATTTAATTCGTAACAATCACGAAGTATTCATTCAAAAGGGGGCAGGTTTAGGATCTGGTTTCACAGATGCTCAGTATGTTGAAGCGGGAGCGAAAATTGTTGATACAGCTGAAGAAGCTTGGAACATGGAAATGGTTATGAAAGTTAAGGAACCAATTGAAAGCGAATACAAACACTTCAGCGAAGGTTTAATTTTATTCACATACTTACACTTAGCTCCAGAACCAGAATTAACAAAAGCATTAATCGAAAAGAAAGTTGTTTCTATTGCATATGAAACAGTACAATTAGAAAACCGTTCTCTACCATTACTTGCACCTATGAGTGAAGTAGCTGGTCGTATGGCTGCACAAATTGGTGCACAATTCCTTGAGAAGAACAAAGGCGGTAAAGGAATTTTACTTGCAGGTGTTCCAGGGGTTAAACGTGGTAAAGTAACAATCATCGGTGGTGGACAAGCTGGTACAAATGCTGCTAAAATTGCAGTTGGACTAGGTGCGGATGTAACAATCATCGACTTAAGTGCAGAACGTCTTCGTCAATTAGATGACATTTTCGGAAACCAAGTAAAAACTTTAATGTCTAATCCGTACAATATTGCAGAAGCTGTAAAAGAGTCTGATCTTGTAATCGGTGCAGTATTAATCCCAGGTGCAAAAGCGCCAAAACTTGTAACAGAAGAAATGATTAAATCAATGGAACCAGGTTCTGTTGTTGTAGATATCGCGATTGACCAAGGTGGTATTTTCGAAACAACTGACCGTATTACAACTCATGATAACCCAACTTACGAAAAACACGGCGTTGTTCATTATGCAGTTGCAAACATGCCAGGTGCGGTTCCACGTACATCAACTCTTGCATTAACAAACGTAACAGTACCATACGCAGTACAAATTGCTAACAAAGGCTACAAAGAAGCTTGCTTAGGCAACTCTGCATTACTAAAAGGTATTAACACATTAGATGGCTATGTAACATTCGAAGCAGTTGCAGAAGCTCACGGTGTAGAGTACAAAGGTGCTAAAGAATTATTAGAAGCAGAAACAGTATCTTGCTAATAAAAGTATTATACAAAACAAAATCGAACAATATATAAAACAACATGATAAGAGCTAAGAGATAATACCTCTTAGCTCTTCTTGGCAAAAGGGGGCATACATCGTGGCCAACCTATTTAAAAAGAAATCCGTTACGCAATTGTTAGGGGAAAGTAAAAGTAAAACTTTAACGAAAACGCTAGGGGCATTTGACCTAACAATGCTAGGGATTGGTGCGATAATCGGTACAGGAGTACTAGTATTAACAGGATTAGTAGCAGCAAGAGATGCTGGTCCAGCAGTTATTTTTTCATTCATGATTGCAGCGATTGTTTGTGGATTTGCAGCATTATGTTATGCAGAAGTTGCATCTACACTTCCGGTTTCAGGTAGTGTGTACACATATTCATATGCGACAATTGGTGAGTTTATTGCCCACCTAATGGGATGGACATTACTATCTGTATATGTCGTAACAACTGCCGCAGTAGCTGGTGGATGGACGGGTTATTTTAATAACTTAGTGAGTGGATTTGGATTAGAAATTCCAACAGAGCTGTTAAAGATTCCATCACAAGGTGGAATGGTGAATTTACCAGCAGTAGTCATTACATTAGTTTTAACTTGGTTACTATCAAGAGGTACGAAAGAAAGTAAGCGTGTGAATAACATAATGGTATTAATTAAAATTGGTATTGTTATTTTATTCATTGCAGTTGGTGCGTTTTACGTACAACCAGAAAACTGGACACCATTTGCACCATACGGCATTAGCGGAATCTTTGCCGGAGGAGCAGCAGTATTCTTCGCTTTCTTAGGATTTGATGCATTAGCAACTTCTGCTGAAGAAGTAAAAAATCCACAACGTGATTTACCGATTGGTATTATTGCTTCGTTAGTTATTTGTACAATTATTTATGTTGTAGTTTGTCTCGTTATGACAGGTATGGTTTCTTATAAAGAATTAGATGTACCAGAAGCTATGGCATATGTATTAGAAGTTGTAGGACAAGATAAAGTAGCTGGTGTAATCGCAGTTGGAGCTGTAATTGGTATTATGGCTGTAATCTTTGCTTACATTTATGCAACGACACGTGTATTCTTCGCGATGAGCCGTGATGGTTTATTACCAAAATCATTTGCGAAAATTAATAAGAAGACAGAAGCACCAGTATTCTCAACTTGGTTAACGGGTATTGGTAGTGCATTAATTGCTGGATTTATCGATTTAAAAGAATTGTCGAATTTAGCGAATATTGGAGCGTTGTTAACATTTGCGATGGTAGGTGTGTCAGTTATTATTCTTCGTAAAACACATCCGAACTTAAAACGTGGCTTTGTGGTACCACTTGTACCAACGCTACCGATTATTTCAATCGCATGTTGTCTATTCTTAATGTTTAACCTACCATTAACAACATGGATTTACTTCGGTATTTGGTTAGCAATTGGAGTAGTTGTATACTTTGTTTATTCGAAAAAACATAGTCATTTAAAAGACGATGGAAGTTCGCAGGATAATTTAGAACAAGCTAATTAAAAGCTTAATTAAAAGGGATATAAGTATAGTAAGCCTTGTGCGTCTAGGGAGCGCGCAAGGCTTTTTCTTTTGTACAAAGTGTACATCTTTTTTTGTATGAGAATGTAATTGATGCGGAAAATATATGTAGATCTTTTTAAAATATGAACGAAATGTTCAAAAAAATGTATTAGATTTCATTGACACATATGAGTAGGCGCTCATATAATAAAGGTATAAGATATATGAACAGTTGTTCATATGTTCAATTAAAGAGGTGAGCTATAATGGCTGAAAATAAAGTAGAAACACCGCAGGAAACTTGTTCTCAAACGGTAATTCATGAGGAAATCGTGGATCAAGTGAAGCAAACAATTCCGACTGATGAAAGTTTAAGTAAAGTAGCAGAATTATTTAAAGTATTAGGTGATCGTACACGTACGAGAATATTACATGCGTTATTTGAAGCTGAAATGTGTGTTTGTGATTTAGCGTATTTATTAGGAATGACACAATCATCTATTTCACATCAGCTTCGTGTATTAAAGCAAGCGAAACTTGTAAAGAATCGTAAAGAAGGAAAGGTCGTTTATTATTCGTTAGCTGACCAGCACGTAATTCATATCTTCGAGCAAGCGTTTGAACACGTAAACGAGGAAGAATAAAAAGAACGCGAGGAGGGAGAACGATGGCTGAAGCATTAGTGAAAAAGAAACTGATGTTAGAAGGTTTAGATTGTGCGAACTGTGCAATGAAAATCGAAAAAGGTGTTGGAAATATAGAAGGAGTAAATTCTTGCTCTGTAAATTTTGCAACAAAAACAATGGTTTTAGAGACAGAACAAAATAAAGAAAACGAAGTTGTTACAGAAGCAAAACAACTCGTTACAAAATTAGAACCGCACATTAAAGTGCAAGAAGAAAAAAGCACAAAAGTAGCAAAAGAAGTATTTATATTAGAAGGTTTAGATTGCGCAAATTGTGCGATGAAGATTGAAAATAAAGTGAAAGAAATGCCGACTGTTTCAACAGCAACTGTTGATTTCGTATCAAAGAAATTACGAGTTGAGGTAGCGAATAAAAGAGAATTAGAAGCGACTGTAGCCAATATAACAAATGTCGTTCAAAAGTTAGAACCAGATGTGAAAGTTCTTCGTGAAGAAAAGGGTGGTCATGACCATGGACATAGTCATGATCATGGTGAAGCAAATGTGAAAAAGATGGTAGGACGATTAGTGGTCGGCGGAATTTTGACAGCAATTGCTGCATTAGCTAGCTTACCACAAATGATCACAATTCCGTTATTCGTCCTTGCGTATGTATTAATCGGTGGAGATATTGTTTGGAGAGCGGTAAGAAACATAACTCGTGGCCAAGTGTTTGATGAGAACTTCTTAATGGCAATTGCCACACTAGGAGCTTTCGCGATTCAACAATACCCAGAAGCGGTTGCAGTAATGTTATTCTATCAAGTAGGGGAACTATTCCAAAGTATTGCGGTAAACCGTTCTCGAAAATCAATTACTTCATTAATGGATATTCGTCCTGATTACGCGAATGTAAAGGTTGGTAATGAAACGAAACAAGTATCGCCAGAAGATGTACAAATCGGCGATTATATTATCGTGAAACCTGGTGAGAAAGTACCATTAGACGGAAAAGTAGTTGAAGGAACATCAATGGTAGATACTTCAGCATTGACTGGTGAATCTGTACCACGTGAAGTTGAAGCTGGAAATGATGTACTAAGTGGTTTTGTGAACCAAAATGGTGTATTAACAATTGAGGTTACAAAAGAATTTGGTGAATCAACCGTATCAAAAATTTTAGATTTAGTTCAAAATGCAAGCAGTAAAAAAGCGCCAACAGAAAACTTTATTACGAAGTTCGCGCGTTACTACACTCCAGTTGTAGTAATTACAGCAGCGATCATGGCGTTTATTCCACCACTTATTTTAGAAGGAGCTACATTCTCTGATTGGATTTATAGAGCGTTAGTGTTCCTAGTAATCTCTTGTCCATGTGCGTTAGTTGTATCTATTCCTCTTGGATTCTTTGGAGGTATCGGTGGTGCATCTAAAAGTGGTGTGTTAGTAAAAGGAAGTAACTATTTAGAAGCTTTAAATGATGTGAAATATATTGTTTTTGATAAAACAGGCACATTAACAAAAGGTGTCTTCAAAGTTACAAAAATGGAACCGAGCGAAGGTATTACAAATGAAGAATTATTAGAGTATGCAGCATTTGCTGAAGTATATTCTAACCATCCAATTGCACAATCGATTCGAAATGCATATGGAAAATCAGTTGATGAAAAAATGATCGATGATTATAACGAAATTTCTGGTCACGGTACAGTCGTAAAAGTACAAGGAAAAGAAATTTTTGCAGGTAATGCTAAATTAATGAGAAAAGAGAACATTACATTTAAGCAACCAGAAACGGTAGGTACATTAGTTCACGTTGCTGTAGATGGAAAATATGCAGGTTATATTGTTATCTCTGATGAGGTAAAAGAAGATTCAAAACAAGCAATTCAAAAGTTAAAAGAACTAGGTATTAAGAAGACAGTCATGTTAACTGGTGATGCAAAATCAGTTGGTGAAGCTGTTGGTAAGGAATTAGGTTTAGATGAAGTTCACGCAGAACTATTACCGCAACAAAAAGTAGAAGAGATTGAAAAAATTGATGCAGCGAAGCATGGAAAAGAAAAAGTCGCTTTCGTTGGTGATGGTATTAATGATACACCGGTATTAGCGAGAGCCGATGTTGGTATTGCGATGGGTGGTTTAGGATCAGATGCAGCAATTGAAGCGGCAGATATTGTTATTATGACTGATGAGCCATCAAAAATTGCAACAGCTGTAAACATTGCAAAACGTACACGACGCATTGTGTGGCAAAATATTATCTTTGCATTAGGGGTAAAAGGATTAGTTTTACTACTTGGTGCTTTCGGTATTGCAACAATGTGGGAAGCTGTTTTCTCAGATGTTGGTGTGACACTACTGGCAGTGTTAAATGCAATGCGTGTACTACGAGTGAAAGATTTATAAAAAAAGAGGGCGCAACCTAATCCGTACCCTTTGTAAAGGACATTTTAAAAAAAGTTAGGCGGCATCAAGAAGATGATTTCTGTATTCAACAGG
>NZ_JAQFUL010000086.1:0-20782 GCF_027716265.1 Bacillus cereus group sp. Bc031 | reverse complement strand
ATGAGGTGAAAGTCTCACGTACGGTGTGGAGAAGGGGAAAAGATGGAGATAACCTCAAAGTCTTACCTATTTCTATTGTTGAAAAAACTTGTAGCAGTCATGACAGCATTCATGGTTATCTTTGGAGCTAGTAGCTTCATGTTTGTAGATCACGCAGCAGCGAAGAGTTACAAATCTGGTAAAAAGTCGTTTACACCAAGTTCAGGTCAAAAGTCAAAAGTTGATTTAAACAAAAAAGACTCAAATGTAAATTCTCAAAAAACGACTCCTGATTCAAAAACAAAAGCAACAAATACAGCACCAAAAAGTAATAAAGGAAGCTTTATGAAAGGTTTATTACTAGGTGGTCTCGGTGGTTTACTAATGGGTAGCTTATTTGCAAATATGGGAGCTCTTGGTTCTGTATTAGCATTTATGGTAAATATGTTAGTAATGGCTGGTATCGTAATGTTAGCAATTCGTGCATTTAAATACTTCAAAGATCAACGTAAGAAAAAGGAAGATGAAGTAGCATGGAAACGATAAAAATTTCTGAACAAGAACTGATCAATGCTCTTTGCGTATATATCGCTGAAAAAAGACAAGTTGGTCCAGAAGAAGTTTTAGTTGAACTTATGTACGACGATGGCTATGGTTTTTCTGCTGAAGTAGAGGTAAATGGTCGCCAGCAAATTTTAATTCAAGCGAACTTAATCGAAGCACTACGCTTATTACTTGACAGAGAATATAATGTCAATTCATTTGCGGCGAGATTACAACTTGAATTAGATGATGAAGAAGGTATTTACGCGTTAGCGAAATTTAATAACTCAGATGAGTAGGAAAAAGAGCTGTTGAGAGTATTCTCAGCAGCTCTTTTTAGTATGTGCATATGCAAGGGAATAATCACGCCAAATTTCATTCATTTTCCGTCTACCGACATCAACACCTTGGTTAAATTGAATGGCAGCTTGTTGACGTACCGCATGTACATGTTGGATTGCTTGTTGCAATTGTTGTTCCACAGAATGGGATTTTTTATTTGCCTGTTTTACAATTGAATATCCAGCAACAGTCCCTTGTGCCATTGCAATTTTCCCGCTTTCAATGCCAGTTATATTGCCGGCTACAAATAAACCAGAAAGAGGGGTTTCCATTGTTTCGGAATGGAGAGGAACATGCCCGCCTAATTCCGGAATGTAACGGAACGGACAGCCAGCTACAGCGGCTAGTTCAGCGAGAGGATATAAGCCACCGGCAATACAAACGAAGTCTGCTTCATATATTTGTTCCGATCCGGTTACGATATTTCCTTTCGTATCAATATTAGCAATGCGTACACCTTCAACTTGATTTGTTCCGATAATTTCAAGAGCTGCTTTTCGAAGGTGAAGAGGTGTACCGTTTATTTTCATTCCGCTGTTTGGATAGAAGGTTAATCCGGCTTTTCGAATCCAGTCATATTTCATAAAATGGCTACCTATGCGTAGAAAAGCAGAAGGAGCGAGATGAGCCGCATTTAAAAGAGAGTTTAAAACTTCTTCTGGTTCTCCAGCCTGTTGACTTAATTCACTTTTTTCAGGAAGTACGATATGTTCAACTTTGATGCCTGCTAATTGTAATTCATTCAAAATAGCGAATGACAAAATGTTAGCACCAATAATGATTCCTTTTTCCCCAACTTGAACGCGATGAACATTTGTCATTACTTGGGCTGCCCCGATTGACATGACTCCTGGAAGTGTCCAACCGGGAAGGGGAATGGAGTACTCAGCAGCGCCAGTAGCAAGTAAAACGAACGGTGCTTCTAACGTACCGATATTCGTATGTACGTACCAAGAACTTTCATCTTTATCTAAATTATAGACGGAAATGCCACATTGAATATTAACTGAAAGAGATTGTGCTTCTTCGTGAAGGCGTTTTGATTCTTTTATCCCGTTCCACCATTCTCCAGTAGGTTCTTGATGTAATTGTCCTAACAATCTTCCGCCAGGCTTCATAAATTCATCAATAACAAGTACATTCAGTCCAAATCGAGCGCAAGAGATAGAGGCTGATAAACCCGCTGGGCCAGCTCCGATAATTATGACATCATTCATCGCTTTTTCACCATCTCTCTCACGATATTTGGATGCTGTTTACCACTAGCAACAACCATATCTTTTTCAACGACAGTTAAGCATGCTCGTACGTTTGCTTGATTGTTTACTGTGACGCGGCATTCAGAACAATGTCCGATATTACAGTAAATACCTCGCGGTGTCCCGTTATCTTCGTGCACTCTTAATGTTCTTATTCCGTTTGCAAGTAAAGCGGCCGCAATCGTTTCATGTTCATATGCTTCATATTGTTGACCGTTAAATTGAAAAGTAATGCGATTACTATTATGTAAACTCCCTAAAATAGGGTGATGTGTAATTCTACTCATTTACTTTCACCTACCGATCCAAAAGTAACTGCTCGTACCGGTGGTTGATATTTCAATGGAATATCATTTGTAGTTACGCCTGGAGTTGCATGTTCAATCATTCGATCTATCATCATTCTACATGTGCGGCCACCGCAAAATCCCATGCCAGCACGTGTTCTTAGTTTTAATTCTCTTGCCGAGCATTTATAATCAGCAATTGTCGATTGAAGTTGACCGTATGTAACTTCTTCACATCGACAAACAATTAAGTGGTCTTTATTCGTCATATGTATTCCTCCTCTAGTTCGGTTTGCACAAATTATATAATGCAAAAACTATGCCAATATAGAGGAGGTAAGGTTTATTGTAACCCGAGCTTTTTTAAACGGTTATATAAAGTGGCCCTCGTAACACCAAGTTGTTTCGCACATTCTAATTTATTTCCATTCAAAATGCGTAAAGCCCTCTCAATGACCTTTTTCTCATGTTCCTCCATCTCTTCTTGTAAAGAGAGGATTGTATTATTATTGCTGAGTAATAAGGAATGAGCCGCATGATTATCTAAAGTTTCGGTTGTATGAAATGGTAAATATTCTTGCTTTATAATACCGTCAGTCGCAAATACGACAAGTCTTTCAATAACGTTACGGAGCTCGCGAATATTACCTGGCCAATTGTAATGAAGCAGTTCATGCATAATGCTTGAAGGTAAGTCGCGAATGGGTCTGTTATAGTTTATTGAAAAATCGTTTAAGAAAGAATAGGTTAATTCAATAATATCTTCGCGTCTTTCGCGCAGCGGTGGAATATGCAAACTAACTACATTTAGGCGATAGTATAAATCTTCTCGGAACGTGCCTTTTCTCATTTCTTCTTGTAAATCACGATTGGTAGCAGCGATAATACGGAAGTCAATATGAATCTCTTTTTCTCCACCAACTCGGTAATATTTTCGTTCTTGTAGTACACGTAAAAGTTTCACTTGCATATCGAGCGGCATTTCTCCTATTTCATCAAGAAATAATGTGCCACCTTGGGCGAGCTCTATTTTACCTTTCTTACCTTTATTATTTGCACCAGAAAACGCCCCGCGCTCATAGCCGAATAATTCGCTTTCAAATAACGCCTCTGGAATGGCACCACAGTTAATTGAAATGAATGGAGCTTTAGCTGCTTCACTTGCATCATGAATTGCTTTCGCAAATACTTCTTTTCCAACACCACTTTCACCGAGTATTAAAACAGTTGATTTCACCGAACAAACTTTTCTAGCTAATTGTATCGTTCTTTGTATAACGGGGCTCTTTCCATTCATCGCAAGAAAAGGGTCTGATTCATCTTTATACTTTGCTACTTCTTGTTCTAAACGGTGCATTTCATGTGACATATTGAATAGTTTTTCATTTAATGCGACTTGATTTGTAACGTCAGTTTCTGAAACGACTGCTCCTATAATTTCATCGTTACAATAAACTGGATTTGAGTTAATTAATACGAACAAATCTGGACGAGGTTGATGGAACTGAGCGATTATACTTTTTCCGTCATGTAATGATTGCAAAATTTCCAAATCTTTATAGTCAAAAAAACGAGTGATAGGTTGCCCAATAATCTCATTATGCTTGACTGAAAAGATCTTCTCGGCGCCATCTGTCCAGGTGCAAACGCGTTCTTTATCATCGATGACTGTAACGGAAGAATCCGTTGTTTGTATTACGGTGTTATAAAAAGAATGGAGTTCATTGTATGACTTAACAAGAAACGGGATGATTTGCTGAGCTGTTATACAGCATATAGGCTCTTTATTTTCGTTCATTATGATAACGACTATTTCATTGGAAAACGCGTCAATTAAAGCGGTGAATGATTCATCTTCATATATTACTGCGCAGTTATATTTTTCTGTAGTAGAAGGGCGGTAATAATACTTTCCGTTAATTTGCTCAATATGTTGCAAGCAGTATGTATGATTAATGGATAAAATTTTTAGAAATTCTTTTATTGTGGGAAATGAGAATGCCATATTGTCCTCCTATTATGTATAAAAATTTTGACAGTGATAAAAAAATAATACACTTATTTGTGATAAATTTAAAATATTTTTACAAATAAAAATATTATTTATAAAAATTGTATATATGTACAGTTGGCACGTCAATTGCATAAAAGAAAGTGAGAGCTTTAGGGGAAGGAGGAGTATTTTGTGAGGCACTGCGACGTTTTAATAATTGGCGGCGGTATTATTGGCTGCTCGATCGCTTATTACACTTCAAAATACGGAAGAGACGTAACAATCATTGAAAAAGGAGAATTTGTCAGCGGGACGTCTTCACGCTGCGATGGAAATATTTTGGCTATTGATAAAGACCCAGGATTTGATAGTCAAATGTCGTTAGTAAGTCAAAAATTAGTAACGGATTTAAGTGAAGAGTTAGAGCACTCATTTGAATATAGGGCACCAGGAAGTATTCTTGTATGTGAGTCGGATGAAGAGATGGAAGCAGCGCAGCAATGGGTGAATCGTCAAAAAGAAGCGGGTTTACCGTTTCGAATGCTTGATAGGCAAGATATAAGAGCAGAATCGCCATTTTTTGCAGATGATTTATTAGGCGGGTTAGAATGCGCAACAGATTCGACTGTAAATCCATATCTTCTTGCTTTTTCACTTCTTGCAGAATCGAAGAAATATGGTACGAAGGCTTTTAATCATACGGAAGTAAAAGAAATGAAAAGAGATAAAGAAGGTTCCTTTATTGTAGAAACGACAAATGGGACGTTTACTGCGAAGCAAGTGGTGAACGCAGCGGGTGTGTGGGCTCCGAAAATCGGACAAATGTTGGATATAAATATCCCAATTGAACCGAAAAAAGGGCATATTATTGTAGCTTCAAGGCAACAACACGTTGGTTGCCGTAAAGTAATGGAATTTGGTTATTTAATTTCTAAATTTGGCGGACAACGAAAAGTGGATGCTTTAACTGAAAAATATGGGGTAGCTCTTGTGTTTGAGCCGACAGAAAGCCAAAATTTTTTAATTGGTAGTAGTAGAGAGTTTGTAGGGTTTCATACGAGGATAAATAACGAGGTTATTAAATGTATTGCGAACAGAGCAATACGTTTTTATCCGAAAATGGCGGATATGATGGTGATTCGTTCCTATGCTGGATTACGCCCGTGGACAGAAGATCATTTGCCGATTATTTCACGTGTGGAACATATCCCAAATTACTTTATAGCAGCAGGGCATGAGGGGGATGGCATTAGTCTTGCCGCAGTTACAGGAAAAGTGATTGAAGAGTTATTAAATGAAAAAGAAACAATCATTCCTATTGAACCACTTCGTTTGAGTCGTTTTACAGAAAGGGTGTTAAACGGATGAGGTCACAAAGAGTCTTTACGACGATTGATACACATACGGGCGGGAATCCAACGAGAACATTGATTAGCGGCCTGCCTAAGTTAATAGGCGAGACGATGGCAGAGAAGATGTTACATATGAAAAAGGAGTATGACTGGATTCGCAAATTGTTAATGAATGAACCGCGTGGTCATGATGTAATGTCAGGAGCACTATTAACAGATCCGTGTCATCCTGAAGCAGATATTGGTGTTATTTACATAGAGACAGGTGGATATTTACCGATGTGTGGTCACGATACAATTGGTGTATGTACAACTTTAATTGAATCAGGTTTAATTCCGGTAGTTGAACCGATTACCTCGTTAAAGTTAGACACGCCAGCCGGGTTAGTTGAAGTGGATATCTTTGTTCAAGATGGAAAAGCGAAAGAAGTCTCCTTTTGTAACATACCAGCTTTTTTACTGAAACACATTACTGTAGACGTCGAAGACATTGGAACTGTAGAGGCGGATATTGCGTATGGAGGGAATTTTTATGCCATTATCGATGCGAAATCAGTAGGGTTAGAGTTAGTACCAGAAAACGCATCTATAATCATAGATAAGGCAATTCATATAAGAAATATCATTAATGAGAAATTTGAAATCATTCATCCAGAGCATTCGTTTATTAGAGGATTAACCCATGTGGAGTTTTATACAGATCCTACACATGAAAGTGCGCATGTGAAAAATACAGTTGTCGTTCCGCCTGGAGGAATTGATCGTTCTCCATGTGGTACAGGAACATCAGCAAAGTTAGCGGTATTATATGCTAACCAAAAAATTGAGATTGATGAAGAGTTTGTTCACGAGAGTATCGTTGGCTCTTTATTTAAAGGTTGTGTCATAAATACGACAAATGTTGAAAATATGGAAGCTGTCGTAACGAAAATTACAGGTTCAGCTTGGCTTATGGGGATGCATAGATTTTTTTACAATGAAAAGGATCCACTGAAAGAAGGCTTTTTGCTAATTCCGCCGATGGAACATGAAACGGAGGATGTAAAATGAACATTCAAAAAATGTATACAGCAGTAGACGTACACGTAAATGGCGAGGTATTCCGTGTAATCAAAGATGTACCATGCAAGTACTACTACAAT
Source organism: Bacillus cereus group sp. Bc031 (assembly GCF_027716265.1). Classification (NCBI taxonomy): domain Bacteria; kingdom Bacillati; phylum Bacillota; class Bacilli; order Caryophanales; family Bacillaceae; genus Bacillus; species Bacillus cereus group sp. Bc031. Next base: position 13,885 of record NZ_JAQFUL010000086.1, on the reverse strand, counting down.
TTAGAACAATTAAACGAACAATTTTCAGGTGAATTAGCGGAAGAAATGCAGCTTTTATTAAATGAACCGCGTGGTTTTATCGGTTTAAATGGATGTATCGTCGTTCCTTCTATTCATCCGGAAATCGATGCAGCTGTATTATTTTTTAATCATGAAGGGTCAATACCTCTTCATTACGGAGGTATTGTCGCAGTCATAACGATGTTACTAGAAAGTGGGTATGTAAAAAAGAGAGAGACGAATCAATACAAAATCGAAACGTTATCTGGCATATTTTTAGTTCATGCGTATGTAGAGCATGATGAAGTTGTATCTGTTTCGTTTGAAAGTAAAGTATGTTATATGATTGAGAAAAATTTACAAGTTGAACATATAAGTTACTCTCTCATACAGGCAGATAAAGTATACGCAGTTGTAGAAAAAGATGCGTATTCACCAGAAATTCATATTGAAAACATTTCTGAATTGAAAAAATGGGGAGAAAGTACACTACAAGCTATACAAAAACAGTCGTTAATAAAAAGGCTTATTTTAGTAGATTCTTCGCAAAAAGAAAAGAACCATATAAAGTCGATTACCTTTCATGAAGATAACTTTATCGTACGATCGCCAGGTTTTGTTTCTACTATTGTGTCTTATGTTCACGCGTTATTTAAAAATAATTATATAGCGGATAAACCTTTTATAAATGAAAGTATATGTAATAGCTTTATAACTGTTGAAAAAGTGAAGAAGGAAGAAATAGGTTACATTTTCCGTTTTGAAAGTAGAGGATTTATTACAGGGATGCAGACGTTTCTATTAGATCCTACAGATCCGTTTCCGACAGGATTTTTATTAAAATAAAATAGTAAAGGGAGAGATAAATATGAAAAGTATTAAAGGGGCATTTCCAGTATTAATCACACCGATGGATGAGTTTCAAGAGATTAATTGGAACGGTGTAAAACAAAACGTAAACTACTTTATTGAGCAAAAAGTGGCTGGCATTATTATTAATGGAAGCACAGGAGAGTTTGTGAGTTTATCAAAAGAAGAACGATTTAAAATGGTAGAAACAGTATTAAAAGAAGTTGATGGTCGTATACCAGTTATTGTTGGAACTGCTGCGGAGACGACGAAAGAGACGATTGAATATACGAAACATGTAGAAGCGCATGGAGCGGATTGTGCATTAATTATAAATTCGTATTATTGTAAACCGAAAGAAGAGGAAATATATTTTCATTTTAAAGAAATCTCAAACGCTGTAAATATTCCAATTATGTTATACAATAACCCGTTTACATCTGGTGTTGATATGAGTACAGAACTCATGCTACGTATTGGAAAAGACTGTGAAAATGTTACACATATTAAAGAATCTAGCGGAGATATTCGAAAAGCGAGAGATTTAGTAAGACAAGGCGAAGGTGCTTTTCAAGTGTTCTGTGGATCTGAAGATTTAGTTATGGAATCTTATTTAGTTGGTGCGACGGGCTGGGTTTCAGTAGCAGGTAATATCGTACCGGGACTTGTTACAAAAATGTATGAGCATTTCCAAAATGGTGAATTAGAAAAAGCTTGGGAAATAAACGACGCTATTTTACCTCTTTGTGAGTTTCTTGAAGGGTCAGGAAAATATGTACAAATCGTGAAACGATCAATGGAATTATACGGGCAAGCTGGAGGACCTTCACGTTATCCGAGACTCGGATTAACTGAAGAAGAAGAGCAAAAACTTCAAACGATTATTTCAAAAATTGCAGCTCATGCAGCTGTTTAAATAAGGGGGAGAGCATATATGTTAACGAAAAACATTGAACTAAAACCAAAAGTGAAAGCGTTTTTAAATGAAGAAATTAAAATGTTTATTAATGGTGAATTTGTTCCTTCAATTAGCGGGAAGACGTTTGAAACATACAATCCAGCAACTGAAGATGTTTTAGCGGTCGTATGCGAAGCACAAGAAGAGGATATCGATGTCGCAGTAAAAGCGGCACGATCTGCATTTGAATCAGGACCTTGGGCAGAAATGACTACTGCTGAAAGAGCACATCTTATTTATAAATTAGCAGACTTAATTGAAGAGCATGGAGAAGAATTGGCGCAGTTAGAAGCTTTAGATAATGGGAAGCCATATCAAGTAGCACTGGATGATGATATTGCAGCGACTGTAGAAAATTATCGCTATTATGCGGGATGGGCTACGAAAATTATCGGGCAAACCATTCCGATTTCAAAAGATTATTTAAATTACACACGCCATGAACCTGTTGGTGTTGTAGGTCAAATTATTCCTTGGAATTTTCCGCTCGTTATGTCTTCTTGGAAAATGGGAGCTGCACTAGCAACAGGTTGTACGATCGTATTAAAACCAGCAGAGCAAACTCCTTTATCGTTATTATATACAGCGAAACTTTTTAAAGAAGCAGGTTTTCCAGATGGTGTTGTAAACTTTGTGCCAGGTTTCGGCCCTGAAGCGGGAGCTGCAATTGTAAACCATCATGATATTGATAAAGTAGCCTTCACAGGTTCAACAGTTACAGGAAAATATATTATGCGTCAATCTGCAGAAACAATTAAACATGTAACGTTAGAACTTGGTGGTAAATCACCAAATATCATTTTAGAAGATGCTGATTTAGAAGAAGCGATTAACGGTGCATTCCAAGGTATTATGTATAATCACGGCCAAAATTGTAGTGCTGGATCTCGCGTGTTCGTTCACCGAAAACATTACGAAACAGTCGTAAATGAACTAGTAAAAATGGCGAATAACGTGAAACTTGGAGCAGGTATGGAGAAGGAAACGGAAATGGGTCCTCTCGTATCTAAAAAGCAACAAGAGCGTGTACTACATTACATTGAACAAGGAAAAGCTGAAGGCGCGACTGTTGCTGCTGGTGGTGAACGTGCATTTGAAAAAGGTTATTTTGTACAGCCAACCGTATTCATAGATGTTACTGACGATATGACGATAGTTAAGGAAGAAATCTTCGGTCCAGTTGTCGTTGTACTTCCATTTGATTCAACGGAAGAAGTAATTGAAAGAGCAAATCGCTCTTCTTACGGACTCGCTGCAGGCGTATGGACACAAAATATTAAAACAGGACATCAAGTTGCCAATAAATTAAAGGCAGGAACGGTATGGATTAATGATTATAACTTAGAAAATGCAGCGGCACCATTTGGTGGATTTAAACAATCTGGTATCGGCCGTGAGTTAGGTTCATATGCGCTTGATAATTACACAGAAGTGAAAAGTGTTTGGGTAAATATAAAGTAATAGAGAGATGAAATAATGAGATAGACGGACAACTGGAAGTTTTCATAATAGTTGTCCGTTTTCTTATATATAAAATAGTGTTCTAAAGAATGATAAGGGGGATTTGGATGGAGCAATTAGTAGAGTGGTTAGTAGGGCAAGTATGGAGTATAGGGCTAGTTATTTTCGCATTAGGGGCAGGGGTGTATTTTACTATTGCAACTCGTTTTCTACAAATTCGTTATTTTAAAGAGATGATTAAACTATTATTTGAAGGGAAGAGCTCGGAGACGGGAATTTCATCCTTTCAAGCATTTTGTTTAGCCTTATCAGGTAGGGTCGGAATAGGTAATATTGCAGGGGTCGCAACAGCTATCGCTTTCGGCGGACCGGGAGCTGTATTTTGGATGTGGGTAATGGCTCTATTAGGAGCAGCTAGTGCATTTGTTGAATCAACATTATCTCAAGTATATAAAAGTAAAGTTGGAAATGAATATCGCGGTGGTACACCATATTTCATTGAAAAAGGATTGAAAATGAAATGGTTTGCAATCATTGTAGCAGTCGTTGTAACACTTTCATATGGTGTTTTATTACCAGGTATTCAATCTAGTAGTATCGCAGTTGGATTCGAAAACTCTAATGGTATTAGCAAATATATAACTGGTATATTGTTAGTCATATTATTAGCGGCAATCATTTTTGGTGGCGTAAAGAGAATTGCAGGCGTTTCACAAATGCTCGTTCCATTTATGGCAATTGGATATGTAATTGTTACATGTATCGTATTAATAGCGAATGTAACGGAAATTCCAAGTATGTTCGCTTTAATTTTCTCTAGTGCTTTCGGTATAAATGAAATGTTTGGTGGAATCGTCGGTGCAGCAATTGCATGGGGCGTAAAGCGCGCTGTATTTTCAAATGTAGCTGGCGTTGGAGAAGCGACGTATAGCTCTGCTGCGGCTGAAGTATCTCACCCAGCAAAACAAGGGTTAGTTCAAGCCTTTTCTGTATACATTGATACAATTGTCGTATGTACAGCGACAGCTCTTATGATTTTAATAACAGGTATGTATAATGTTATACCTGAAGGGAAAAGCGCTATTGTAAAGAATATGGGGAATGTAGATGCTGGTCCAATCTATACACAACAAGCTGTTGAAACTGTTATGACGGGATTTGGACCATTATTCATTTCAATCGCAATTTTCTTCTTCGCATTTACAACTTTACTCGCTTACTACTATATCGCTGAAACGACACTTACTTATTTAGATCGTGAGGTTAAATATAGCTGGTTAAAACCAGTATTAAAAATTGGGTTTTTAATTATGGTTTATATCGGTAGCGTAGAATCAGCGTCGCTTTTATGGAATCTTGGGGATTTAGGAATTGGTAGTATGGCATGGTTAAACTTAATTGCGATTCTACTATTAAGTAAAATCGCATTAAAAGTGTTAAAAGATTATGAAGCGCAGAAAAAAGAAGGGAAAGATCCAGTATTTGATCCTAAAAATGCAGGAATTGAAGGTTTAACATTTTGGGAAGAAAGAAGTAAAGAGGTTCAAAGAAAAAATGTTAAAGAACAAGAGGTAGTGGATGATAGTCTGAAACTGTAGTTTAAATAAACTGAACATTCACTCTATTGAACGAGGTATATTGCCTTCTTTTCATCACATACTACAGTAGGTACAGATAATTTGAATGGGGGTAATAATAAGATGGAACACGAACAACATCATAGTTCAGTAAATGACGTTCTACATCATTATAAAGAAGGAATCGGTAGTTTTACAAACCAAATTCCTGAAATTGCTGAAACATATAATGCATTCACGCAAGCTTGTTTTCAAGAGGGTTCTTTAACAAAAAGAGAAAAACAACTTATTGCATTAGGAATTAGTCTAGCAACGCAAGATGAATATTGTACCGTTTATCATACAAAAGGGTGTCTTGATCAAGGGTGTTCAGATAAAGAAATTCTGGAAGCGTGTGGTGTATCAGAAGCATTTGCTGGTGGAGCTGCAATGAGTCAAGCGGTAACTTTAGTGCAAGAGTGTTTAACAGAACTGAAAAATCATAAGCATTGAATAGAAAAAAACGTTTTAAACATAAAGTTTAAAACGTTTTTTATGTGAAATTACATTTGTATTCATTTTAATATTTTATATCTTCATAAATCGAATTCTCTACATCAGGAAGAACTGTGTATATGCTTTTACCGATTAAAGCTTCTAATTCTTTCTTAATTGCATAAAACCCTTTCCAATGTAATGATGTATGAGACGTTGTACCGTGACGTAAACCAACGGAAATCAATCTTCTTTCCAGCGTAGTAAAACCATCCGCGTCAGCAAGAGCATCACAAAGAGTAATTACTTTATTGTATAAATCGTAGTTACAATGTTCATTCAATATTTCAACTAACTGGATTCTCATATGATCAGGAACGAGACTCCACTCCGCTGCGATATCTATATGTTCATTTTTGCATGGGAATGAGTGTGTAACACAAATAACAGCGTTTCCTGTATACCCTAAATCATTCATATACATATAACCATCGTAGGAATGAATGACCGATTTGGTAAAACCTTTGTATCTTCCGATATCATGCAAAAGGGCAGCATTATATGCTATATCAGCATCTAGGTTATACCCATTTTTAATAAGTTCTATAATTATGTTTTCAGTTGCCTGAGCAACATTTATTGAATGTTCAAACCAAGGACCGGGGTTTTGTTCATATGCCCATTCGAGTAATTCTTTTGCATATGTTCTATCTACTATATATTTCATATCGTTATCCTTTCCCTAAAAAATCATGTTTTAAAGAATTTCATCTTAGTATATCATTATTCCTCCTTTAAAAATTGGTACAATGAAACAAAAGGGGGATTAGTAATGCAAAATTTAGTAATTGAAGAGATTAAGAAAATAAATGATGATATGGAAGAGCTTTCTGAACTTTTGAAAACGGTTGTAAATGATGGGGCGTCAATTGGTTTTTTACCTCCACTGGATCAAAAAGAATCAGCGAAGTATTGGGAAACTGTTTTAGCACCAGAAGTGATCTTATATGTTGCTAAAATAAATAATGAAGTGGCAGGGAGTATTCAATTACATTTCGTTACAAAGCCTAATGGGATTCATAGAGCTGAAATTTGTAAGTTAATGACTCATCCAAACTTTAGACGTAATGGCATTGGACGTTCACTTATGCGCAAAGCAGAGGAACGAGCGAAGCAAGAAAACAGGACTCTTTTAGTGCTAGATACTAGAGAAGGAGATCCTTCGAATAAATTATATAAATCATTAGATTATCAAGAAGCTGGCAAAATACCAGAATACGCAATTTCTCCAAATGGTAATTTAGATGCAACAGTTATTTATTATAAATTTTTATAAGTGATGATTAAAATGCTGTCATGCTTAAAATAATAAAGTTTGATTTTTAACACCGTCTATATTTCTCTAGCGGTGTTATTTGAATTTAATTAATGTGCTAATTGAATTTGAGAAAGTTTTTAGAGGGTTCTTTTCGTAATGTTCCTCGACTTATAATGGATGTAGATAAGATGACTAGGCAACTATAGTTATTTTCGCTTTATTATGGGAAAGGGGATGACGAGATGAAAACGAAAGGTTTACAGAAGGTGAAGAAAGTTATATTAAGTGGTGGGATATTACTTACAGGATTGTTAACTTTCGGTTTTTCAGAAAAAGCTTCAGCTCATGGATACGTAGAATCACCAGCGAGCCGTTCTTATTTATGTAAGCAAGGGGTAAATGTAAACTGCGGTCCAATTCAATATGAGCCGCAAAGTGTAGAAGGAATAGGTGGATTCCCGCAATTAGGACCTTCGGATGGTCAAATCGCAGGAGCTGGCCATTTCCCTGCTTTAGATGTACAGACTGTAGATAGGTGGAAGAAAGTTACGTTAAACGGTGGGACGAATACATTCAAGTGGAAACTAACGGCTCCTCATAGTACGAAAGAGTGGAAATATTATATTACGAAGAAAGATTGGAATCCGAATAAGCCTTTAACGAGGTCTGATTTAGATTTAGTGCCTTTCTATGTAAAAAATGATGGAGGAGCTAGACCTGGAACTTCCGTAACACATGAAGCAAATGTGCCAACTGATAGAAATGGATATCACCTTATTTTAGCTGTGTGGGAAATCGCAGATACTGGAAATGCATTTTATCAAGTTATAGATGTTAACCTTGTAAATAACGGTTTAGCATCAAATAACGTGCTAAATCATGTAGTGCAAGTTCCTACTTTATTTTAAATAAAGTATACATTTCGATCATCTAATTCATTTTAGATGATCTTTTTTACGAAAAACGATGAAAAATATAGAAGAAAGTGCAATTATTTATAAAAAATTATGCTTTAAATATTGTCATATTTGCTTCTTTAAGATATCCTTTTCATGAAGAGGTGGAAAACATGGAAAAAGTACTAGTTTTCGGGCATAAAAACCCAGATACAGATGCAATTTGTTCTGCAATTGCTTATGCAGAATTGAAAAAAGAATTAGGAATGAATGCTGAGCCTGTACGTTTAGGCGAAATCAGCGGTGAAACTCAATTTGCGTTAGACTATTTTAAAGTAGAAGGACCGCGTTTTGTTGAAACAGTTGCAAGCGAAGTGGACAACGTTATTTTAGTTGACCATAACGAGCGTCAACAAAGTGCTAACGATATCGAATCAGTTCGTGTGTTAGAAGTTATTGACCATCACCGTATTGCTAACTTTGAAACAAGCGATCCTATTTACTACCGTTGTGAGCCAGTTGGTTGTACAGCTACAATTTTAAACAAGATGTACAAAGAAAACGGCATTACAATTCGTAAAGAAGTTGCAGGTTTAATGTTATCTGCAATCATTTCAGATTCTTTACTATTCAAATCTCCAACTTGCACAGAGCAAGACGTAGCAGCAGCTCGTGAATTAGCGGAAATCGCTGGTGTAGATGCTGACAAATACGGCTTAGAAATGTTAAAAGCTGGTGCTGACTTAAGCGGAAAAACAATGGAGCAATTAATCTCTCTTGACGCTAAAGAATTCCAAATGGGTAATGCGAAAGTTGAAATCGCACAAGTAAACGCTGTTGATACAAATGACGTTCTTGTACACCAAGCTGAACTTGAAAAAGTTATCTCTGCAGTAGTAGAAGAAAAAGGTTTAGACCTATTCTTATTCGTTGTAACTGATATCTTAACTAACGATTCTGTCGGTCTTGCGATCGGTAAAGCAGCAAACGTTGTTGAGAAAGCATACAACGTATCCCTAGAAAACAATACTGCTACATTAAAAGGTGTAGTATCTCGTAAAAAACAAATCGTACCAGTATTAACAGAAGCATTCCAAGCGTAATATTATTGAGTATGATTTAACAAAAAGACAAGTAGTCAGATTGGCTACTTGTCTTTTTCTTTCTCTAAAAAACAGAAAATTAGATTTTTAAAAGGAGAGTTGTGTATGTTTAATGATTTGGAGAGTAAATTACAGTCACTTTTAGAGCGAAATATTACTTCTGTTTTAGAATTAGAAAATTGGCTTTTCGATGAATTGCGTGTAAACGCTGAAATAGAAGAGAAGATAACAAGTAGTTTAATCGCCACGTATAGAGATACAGGTAACAGAAATATGCATGATTTACATATGTATAATCAAAATACAATTCAACCACTTTTAAAAAGATACAATGCAAAGTTTGACCAAAAATTTATAGAGTGTCCGTTTTCTAACTTATTAGACGAGCGAAAATATGCATTTATGAAAAAAGCAAGATTTGTAAAGAGTAAAATGTTTAATGAAAAAAACATTGCTCTTTCTATTAAAGAGCAAGAGTGCATTACGAAGTATAGAGAAATAATGTCTAACATAACAATTAATTGGGAAGGCGAGCAAAAGACGTATGCACACGTTAAAGCAAAGCTAGATAACCCAAATAGAGCTATTCGCGAAAAAGCTTGGTACGCTTTATGTGAAGCAAGGAGTGCAGTGAAACCAGAAGTGGATCGTATTATGAATGAACTTATACAATTGCGGAATGAGATAGCTTTAAATGCAGGGTTTAATAATTATAGTGAATATGCTTGTAAACAAAAAAACAGAGATTATAATATTGAAGATTGCTATAAGCTTCATGAATCTATAGAAAAGTATGTTGTACCAATCTGGAAACAATTAGGGAGTATTTCTAAAAAGAATCTCGGTGTAAAAACGTATCGCCCTTGGGATCTTTCTCCATGTAATTTACCAAAAGTCCCATTCCAAAATGTGATTGATTTATTAAATGGCGTGGAAGAAATATTTCGAAAGACAGATTTATATTTTTATGAGAAATTTATTCATATAAGGAAAGCTGGATGCATTGACGTAGAAGAACGTGAAAATAAAGCACCAGGAGCTATTTGTTTTACCTTGCCTCATAGTAAAGAGGTTTTTGTGTATTCTAATTTTAGTCCTTCATTTTATGCAATTAATGCACTTATACATGAAGTGGGGCATGCATTTCATTTTTATAAACAATTTAAAAACGATAGTAGTATGCAGGAAAGATATCTGCGCGAAGAGGTGGCTGAACTTTATTCCCTCAGTCTTGAGTTATTAGTAATGGATAAGCTGAATGTTTTTTATAAGCAAGAGGATGAATATAAAGAAGTGCAACGCGTACAAATATATCGTGCTTTGTCTTTATTAATGTCGTCAATTGCAGGAGATGTATTCCAGCACTGGATCTATGCGAATCCAAACCATACATCAGAAGAACGTGATAAGAAATACGCCGAACTATGCAAAAGATATCAATATTCAACAGTCGACCTTGCAGGATTAGAGGATGAAATCGGTGCAAGCTGGATAGAGTCCTTTCACTATGTTCAGTTTCCTTTTTATAAAATTGAATATGCAATTGCACAAATAGGAGCAATGCAATTGTTTCAAATTTACTGGGAAGACCCAGAAAAAGCGATTGCTTTCTTTAAAGAAGGTGCGAGTGCAGATTGGAATTTATCTATACAAGAAATATATGAAAAAACAGGTGTCACGTTTGATTTTTCGGAAGAAAGGATAGAAAGTACTGCAAGTGTTATTTTGGATGTGATCAATGAATTAAAATAAGAATAGCATTCGCTATCCTTATAACTGTTTATTCGTAGATTTTTTCTTGTTTATATAAAATGTAATAATAGCTGTAATGAGAAAAATAGGTATAGCATACGCTTGCCCAACAAACAACTTCCAGCCCGCATGATTATAACTTTGAGATGCTGGAGCAATCATAGCGATTACGCAAACAATAATATAGAGTACTAGTGCAGGGAGTATATTTTTCATTTGTTCACCTCCTTTTCAGAAAATCACCACATGTATATTTATATAACACATTATAGCTTGAGATAACAAATATGTTTTTCTAATATTTATGTAAATAAAAGGGTTGTTTTTAAGTGGAATAGAATAGGTGTATGTAGAATGATATAGGGGTGTTACATATAATGAACAATATATTAAATCGAATAAAGAAAGATGTAAGTATAGAATTATTGAATACGCTATGGCCTGGTTTTAAGAGGGCTGCATTTGCACTATACGATGATGAGCATGTGTATGTATTTCATCATCCTCTATTTTTGAAAGATAATGATGAGTATAGTGTTTTAAAGTGGGATGAACAATTTAAAGGTGATACTTGTATTCTATTCAAAGATTATCCAACTGCTATCGTGAATATGAATAGATATAAAGATTATGCAAGTTTACTTGCGATTGTGGTGCATGAACTTTTTCATTGTCATCAATATTTGAATAAAGAAAGTAGATTTCCAAATGAATCTATAGGATTTCAATATCCTATAATAGAAGAAAACACAGAATTACGAAATAAAGAACGAATTTGTTTATATGATGCTGTTCATTGTAAATCTCAAGAAGAGAAAATTAATTATATTAAGCAATTTATTAATCTAAGAGAGCAAAGAGCTAGTGTTATGGGAGAAGATTTTATAACATATGAGCATATGATTGAAAGTATAGAGGGGCCTGCTTGGTATGTTGAAATGAATGCTTACAATGCAGTATGTAAAAATGATGAAAGCGACACATTACGAAAATATAGCGGACTCATTTTAGATGCATATGAAGCTAATTGTAACATTAGAAAGAGCTGCTATAGCTCAGGAATGCTTTTATGTTTATTATTAGATGAAGTCCTACCTGAATGGAAAAAAAGCTTCTTTAATAGTGATAAATCGTTATATGCTTTTTTAAAACAAAATATAAAGGTGGATTTGAGTTTAAATAATGAAATTACAATAAGTAAAGAAACGAAGCAAATCCTTCATTTTGTTCAAGACGAAAGAGATAAGGATTTCAACCACTTTTATGGGGAGAAGGGGTATCATTTGTATATTATAGGCAATATAAAATTAAATTCGTTTAATCCAATGAATGTAAAGTTAAACGGAAATAAAGCATTACATAAAACATTTTTAAGTGTAGGTATACATAATAAAACATATATGATAAATCAGCCTGTTTTAGCATCTTTTGAAGAAGATTTTAAAAATATGACAAAAGTTCATATCAAAATAAACAAAAAACCGAAAGAAACAAATAATGGATGGAATGTATTGGGGGTTGGAGATATAGAAGCTGAGTATGAAGAAGTAGAGGGTTCTATATTTTTATATTTAAAAAGTTAGAAATGAGGTAAGAAAAAACGATGAAAAGGTTATGCATAATTCCATGCGGAAAGAAGAAAATTTGGGATAAGTATCCTGATTACGGACCGATGGAGGCAAAAGATGTATATATTAGCCCGTTCGGAAAAGCATGTCAATCGTATGCAACTATGTTTTTCGAGAATTGGGTTATATTATCAGCGAAGCATGGATTTTTAAGGCCAAATGATATTGTACTAGAAAACTATGATCTTGCGTTTGATTCAAAGAGCGATAAGGTAATAAGTATAGAGCAATTACAAAAACAGATGGTAGATAAAAGTTTACTACAGTTTGACGAAATCGTCTTACTTGCAGGGGAAAAGCATAAAAAAGTAGTAACAAAGCTATATCCAGAAGAAATAATTACATATCCGTTAGAAGGATGTAAAGGAATTGGATATATGTTGCAGAGGTTGAAAGAGGCAGTGAAGGAAGAGAAGGAAATATAAGTATAGTTTCAGTCACTATGAGCTTAAACTGTTTTTAGGGAATTAAAACGTAAAATAGAGTTTTTAAGCATCGCCAAAAAGGTGATGCTTTTTGTTCGTGTCACCACTTTTTATAACGAAAACGAATTGCCTTCACTTTTAGAAAATGTAGGATGTATGGGTACAGTTAAGATTGTAAGTGGGAATAGCAATAAGACAAGTTTTGAATATGATATTAAGAAAGGAGATGTTGATAAATAATGGCCAGATATAGTTTGCACGGAGGACACAATAGTATTGTTCAAGGTGCTAATTTCGGGAATCGGAAAGAACACGTTCTAGATAGGCAAGTTAAAGATGCTGTGGCGACTAAGTTAAGGTCCCTAGGACACACGGTTTATGACGATACGGACGAGGTAGGGACAACTCAATCACAAAATTTAAATAATATCATTCGGAATAGCAATTCCCATGCTGTGGATTTAGTTATTTCTTTTCATCTTAATGCAAGTGATGGAAATGGACAGGGTGTTGAGGTTTTGTATTATGATCAGAAAGATTTGGCGGCTAAAATCTCAGCTCAACTAGCAAAAGATATTGGATGGCGTGATCGAGGTGCGAAACAACGTACAGATTTAGCAGTATTAAATGGAACGAAAGCACCGGCTATTCTTATTGAATTAGGATTTATTGATAATGAATCCGACATGGCAAAATGGAATGTTGATAAAATCGCTAATTCTATTGTATTTGCTCTTACAGGACAAACTGGAGGAGGTGCAACGGACTTGCTCAAAGTAAAAACTGGTGGTGTAGCATTTAGCAATTTACAAGCTTTGGCTCAGGCGATGGTTGATGCGGGTATTGATGGACAAATTGTCGTTCAGAAAGATGGCATTGGTTATGCTATAACGAATGGCTATCCGTCCGGAAATATCGATAAATTTACAGCTTGGTTAGATGCACGTAAATGGTACTATGAGTACTTGAGATAAAACGAAAAATTGTCTTATTTTTAGTTAACAAGTATATTAAGTAACTAATAATTATGTAACTATAAAAATATGAACAATGTATATGTAAATTAGTACACAAAACCACCTGTCAGAAAGGTGGTTTTGTGTATCACGCTTTAATGGCAGTAAAATTCATACCTCAAAATTCGGATGAAGCTAAGAAATTAGCTGGGAATTGCACTGCTTGTGGCCTCCTACTGATTATAGTTTAGAGCTTTGTAAGTCTTTACTTATTAAACCTGTAATAATATTTTATTTTCTCAATACATAAGCCGAATTTTAAAGTATTACGCAATAATACACTACCTTTCATACTATTTATTAGTTGATAATAGCAAAAAAACAAGCTTTGAATATAATAATGAAAAAGATCAACTATGAGAAGTCAAGAGGAATTTTATAAATAGGAAACTTAAAAAAGGGTGCACCAAATAACCCTAAGAGATGTT
>NZ_JAQFUL010000085.1:0-21423 GCF_027716265.1 Bacillus cereus group sp. Bc031 | reverse complement strand
CCAAGTATTAATTTACGGGTCTCTTATTAAGGGAATTTAAAGCTGAAATAACAGCTTAAATATAATATACGAGGAGGAATTGCTATGAAAACAGCAATCTATTTACGTAAATCACGTGCTGATCTTGAGGCTGAACAACGTGGTGAAGGCGAAACTTTAGCTAAACACAGAACAGCGCTCCTAAAAGTTGCTAAAGAAAAAAACTTAAATATTATCGCTGTATACGAAGAAATTGTTTCGGGTGAAAGTCTTGTCCATCGACCTGAAATGTTAAAGCTTCTCCAAAATGTAGAAGACAAGAAATACGATGCTGTTCTATGCATGGATATGGACCGTCTAGGACGCGGAGGAATGAAAGAGCAAGGAATTATACTCGAAACTTTTAAACGTTCTAATACAAAGATTGTGACGCCTAGAAAGATATACGACTTAAATGATGAGTGGGACGAAGAATACTCTGAGTTTGAAGCATTTATGGCTAGAAAAGAATTAAAAATTATTACAAGGCGTATGCAACGTGGACGCATTGCATCAGTAGAATCTGGCAATTATCTTGGTACAACACCTCCATACGGATACCTTATTAAAGAATTAAAAGACGGGCGTACTTTAGAACCACATCCAGATCAATCAGAAATCGTAAAGTTAATATTTGAATGGTATACACATGATGACCCTGAAATAAGAATTGGTGCTTCTATGATCGCCAACAAAATTAATGCATTAGGACACAAAACAGCAACAGGAAAAACATGGGGTAACTGGACTGTATTAGGGATTATAAAAAATCCTGTTTATTCCGGAAAAGTAACCTGGAAAAAGAAAGAAATAAAAAAATCTATTACTCCTGGAAAAGTAAAAGATACAAGAACTAGAGATGAAAGTGAATGGATTATTGTTGATGGAAAACACGATGCAATTATTTCAGAAGAATTATTTGAAAAAGCTCAATCAATTTTAAAAGGACGATATCATGTACCCTACCAATTAACAAATGGCGTTAGAAGTGCATTAGCTGGGATTATAAAATGTGCCAAGTGTGGCGCTTCTATGGTATATCGTCCATACACAACTCAAAAACCAGCTTTAAAGTGCTATAACCAAACACGATGCCATAATAAATCTAGTAACTATGAGCTAGTAGAGCAACGTATTTTAGAAGGGTTAGCCGAATGGTTAGAAATATACAAAGCTAACTTTGAAGCCAACACACCATTAGAAGAAACAAATGAAATGAAACAAATAAATGTTTATAGACAAATGTTAAAAAATCTTGAAAAAGAGTTAGATGAAACAGAGAGACAAAAAGAAAAACTATTCGATTTACTTGAGCGAGGAATTTATACTGATGAGATATTTCTGGATCGTTCTAAATCGCTGGCTGAAAAAACTGAGAAACTACAACAAGATATTGATACTATAAAAAAAGGTATCGATAGTGAGCTACAGCGAGAAGAAGCGCAAGATAATATCATTCCTCAAGTCGAAAGAGTTCTGGACCTATACACTAAAAGTGATGATCCTAAAAAGAAAAACAGCCTTCTCAAGTCTGTACTTGAAAAAGCTGTGTACAATAAAGAAAAACACCAATATAAAGATGATTTTTCTTTAACCTTGTATCCTAAACTACCTAAATAATGAATAAGCGCTCCTTGATAGGAGCGCTTATTCATTATTTTTTTCTTCCATGATTTGAAAAACGTTAACTGGTGGTAAAATCACCGCTGAGATTCCAGCTTGGGCTGTAAAACTTGTAATACAGCTGCGAAGGTACGGTAAAAGTATTGTTACAGCATTCAATTCAAAAGTTTCCATTGTCATTTCACCGTTTGTATCTCCCAGTTCAAAATGACCGCTAATAGATATTTCTAAAAAGAATGGTGATTTGTTGTCAGAAAAATCTTCATCAAACACTGTACAATTAACTTTTGTCAAAGCTTCTGTCTTTTCACTATTCATTTTAGATTCTGCATTAACTTTGAATTTTAATTTTATATCCTCATTTGACGAATCATCAAAGTTATAGTTTCTCTTATATTTAAAATTATCAACAGAATAACCATTGAAAGTTAATAGACTCATAACATTGCTCATTATAAACTCCTCAATCCTAATTAATTAACAAGCGCAAGCAAAAGCTACATCCATGCTAGAAATACTGATATCAAATTTCTTTCTATTTTTTCCTGAATTACAGGAGTAGCCATTGCCTTTTAATTTATAATTCGTTCTAATTTCAAATTGCGTCTGGGGATTTTCGTAAACAATTTCTCCATTACCTTCCATTACCTCAAAGCCAGATTCTTCTAATAAAGCTACAAACTCTTCATCAGACATGCTACTGAACATTTGATCAATTCTTGATTCCATTTCTCTGATATCTTCTTTTCTCATGATTATCATTCCCCTATTATTGACTGTATTCAATTTTTTCTTTTTTTTCGATAGCTGAAGTATTTCTTACACATAATTCAACTCCATTAGCAACTTTAGAAAAAATTTCATAATCAGCATCAACATCATCATATGTATTAGTATATGCTTTTACTAATTCATATCCTTCCGCCTTACATATAAAATTATACGTTTTACCATCAAACTCCTGCTTGTCTTTTGCTTTTAATTTTAATCCTCTTAGTTTCAATTGTAATTTTAACTTGTTCCGATACATATGAAACTTTTTGTTGTCAGGTGTTCCAGGTATTGATGGAAAAAATATTTTGTCATCATCCACATTAATCTCACATCGTAAGACATCTACGCTGGCAAATTTTTTCTTATCTTTAGCCCACATATGAGCCATCTGAGGATCTTCTTCAAAAAAATAAGTTCCTGTTCCTAGCCATCCAACTTTTGAATTGCTATTAAAATCTGATTTGAGTATATTAGCGGCTATTTCCTTACTTGTTCCATGATAACCTATTAATTCCATTTCAAACCCCTAAGATATATTAAATTTAATATTGCTTAATTCATTTTCAGATATCTAAAAAGATTTGTCAACAAAAATAACAGGATAAAGTCTAGTTGATAACTCATTCCCCTCTTTATCTTGCCCGATTGGATCATGAAGTGAAACGTCCTTTTTCGTTTTCTTTAATACACGTAAATGCATCAAAATTTCATTTTCAATACAGCGTGCTGCGTACGTCGCAAGTTTTGTACCTTTTCCTGCCGAATAGCTCTCGATTGCTTTAATGAGCCCGATTGTACCAATTGAAATTAAATCTTCTGCATCTTCCCCTGTATTTTCAAATTTTTTAACGATATGAGCTACAAGCCGTAAATTATGTTCAATTAACAGATTCCTCGCTTGAGCATCACCTTGCTCCATTAACTCTAAGTACTTTCTCTCATCGTCTGATGATAATGGCTGCGGAAACGCATTGTTCTTCACATAAGAAACAAAGACAAACACTTCTCGAACCATATATCCAATTGCGGCGAATAGACTCAAACCTTTCACCTCCGCCAAAATAGTGGTCTTTACTAAGTGTATGTGGGCATGAGGTTGTTTGTGTCTGTACAGTTTATTTATAAAACTCAACACTTCCAACATTTAAAATATTTTATTGTTATATTATAATTATATAAAATTGTTATTTATATATGAATATGCTATTAAAGGGGACACTATTCATGCTCACATTAGATCGATTATTAAATGTAACAATTTATTTAGGGGTATTTTTACTTTTCATTTCATTCATTACTTTTGTTATTAAGAGAGGGCCTGATTTATTATTTTTTCAATTTGGAATTTCCTTGTTTTTTGGAGCTCAAATTATAATTGGAATGAAATTTTTTCATAACTATGGTTTCTCCTTTCACTCAAAATTAGAACTACTTATCTTTATTTTCTATGTAATTGGATTTATTACATGTATACTATCGTTCTTTCACTTTCAAAATCCCTATCGAATTTTTTTATTAATTTGTAGTTTTTTATTTTTAACTGGATCCAATTATTACTTTAAAGAAACATTTAAGTTTAGTGAAAAAATTCCAAAGCAACATAAAACTTTTTTAAGTACACAAGAAGAAGACTCTTTCCCAAAAGAAGTCCGTAAATTTTCAGAGGATTACAACAACATAATAAGGAATGATTTTTATGAAATACCGATGATTCCTACTGAATTACAGATTACAAGCAAAAAAGATTCTTCCCATAGTACATCTTTCTTAGTTGAACTTCATAATATGGAGGATGAAATTACTGATGACTCTGTACAATTAACTCCATCAGACCGTTTTTATATACTGTTAAATACACAAAAAACAAAAATATCAAAAATAGTATATGAAGGGCGAGATTTTTTCACATTAACAGTCACACTAAAGGCTCTTAATTTACAGCAGGAACCAGAAATTCATAATATGTTTTTAGAAATAGATAAACGTAGAGCAATGAATCTTCTTGATTTCGAAATTAAAGCCCACTCTAAAGAATGGAAAGTAACATTTAAAAGTGATAGTTCTCCTTCCAACCTTCCTATCACATTTACATTTGAAAAACGAACAGGCAAATTATAAAAATAAAAAGAGTTATTTTCTTTGAAAAATAACTCTTTTTATTTTACTTGCTCCAAATTTTCTCCCCAGTATGCGCATCAATATAACGAATTTCTCGACTACCGTCGAAGAATTCTTTATAATTTTCACCCGTTATTTGTTTATACAGCAATTGATATACCGTTTCCTCTACATCATGATCTATAGACCATTCTAATTTAACTCGGATAGCATCTCTGTATATTTCTAACGCTTCTTCTTTCGTTACTTTTGGTGTTGTTTCGTATGTAAGTAATTCTTTTATAAATTTGCTAGACTCTCCAGAGTAGTGCATCACAGCACCGTTTTCCGTATTGATGTTAATCATAAATTGGTTATACTCTGCCGGAATATCATTTATATATACAGAAAAAATAAATCTTTCAATCCCATCTTCAGCTTCTTCACGTTCCTCCCAAAGACGCAGATATTGTGTGATATCTGGAATAACTTGTTCCAAAAATTGAAGTGCTTTTTTTAAACATTCCTCTCTAGGCAGTATTTGCTTTACTTCTTTATCATCTGTCAATTTTATAAAACCAGTTAATTCATTGGTTAATTTATCAATTGTAACGCTAACTAAATTATTATATTTCAGCATCGGTAAATGCTTTTTAAAGAATTCATTCATTAAATATGAATTCTTTTCTTCTTTCTGTTTTTGTAATTCCTCTTTCGGAACAAATTTCATCCTTATTTCATTATTATTTTCCGTCTCATCTACTTTTGCAAAACTTTCTTTATCCCAGTCAAATAATTCGAATATGTCATCTTGCCGGTTACCTTCTTCTATTTTTTCAACAACTACTGTTGGCGGTAATTTATAATGTTCTGGCCCATATAAATCTTTACCTGTACTTGCATCAATACATGCATGGCTAGGATCTGGTTCATATACAAGATGGTACCCTTTTACTTCTTCTCCATTTTCATACTCACATGAGGAGTGTGTTAAATCTACAAATGCAAGTCTCATATCTTGTCTAGCCTTCAAATTCTCTAAGACGACGTTCTCCTCAACAATATCACTTGGCCATAACGGTTTTTTCTCGATAGCTTTTTGTCCATTATAATGAAAATGCATCACATCACCTAATGGATGTACTAGCACAACACACCCCGTATTCGGCAATGGATAGCCATTCACTTCTTGCATATAATTTACTTTTTTCCAACCGCGCCAATCATCCTTAACAGTTACATATGTATAAAATTCATATCCTTCTTTTGTATATTTTCTTAAGAATGTATTTGCAACCTCTCTTGCTTTATTCTCTTCTATCGCTTCCTTACCGCTCGAAAAAGCTTTTTCATCCTCTATCCTAAAGTCAATTAAATTACCAGTATGTCTATTCAACGTAATCTGTATCGTTCTCTCCCCATCCGCTTTATGCTCCCACCATAATAGATGATATGGGTCATCCACACCTTCTTGATCATCTACAACAAGCCTATAATCATCTGGAATGTTAATAATATGAGCCACTTGCTCTTTTCTTTCTTTATCTTTTTGATTCATCATACCGCTCCCTTTATTACAATTTAAGGTAATTATAACAAACAAAAGAAATATAAAGTGAAACTTTAATCAGCCCTCACCAATCGGGATTTTACGGGCAGTAAGACCCCCACCTACCTTCTTTGCTTTCGCTGAATTTTGAGGTAAATGTCTTACTGCCCGGCAAATAGCGGGATAAACGAAAAAAGACTAGAGATATCTCTAGTCTTCTACTTCGTTTCACGATGTAACGTTACTCGCTTTAATCGTGGACAATATTTTTTTAGTTCGATACGCTCTGGATTGTTTCGTTTATTCTTTTTAGAAATATAATTACGATCACCACACTCCGTACAAGCTAATGTAATATTTACACGCATATGTAATTCTCCTTTCTTTTAAAAATCGTAAACTAAAACGTAATGATTACGATTTAAATATTATATAACTTCATTCTATTTGTCAATTGCAAAATAAAAGGGATCTAAATAGAACCCTTTTATTTAAGTAATCTATACCTTGTATTAAAATGTCTCATATGTAACAAACTCACTAATTGGTTTTCTATATCCTCGTGGGCGAATTTTAGTAGTATCACTTTTTCCTATCGTAATCATTAAAACAGGTACTACATGCTCTGGCATATTCAATTCACCTTGTACTGCTTTCTCATCAAAACCGATCATTGGACACGTATCATATCCATAATACTTAGCTGCGTACATAAAAGTCATCGCACTTAGCGAAGCATTTCTAATCGCTTCCTCTTCCATGAAGCGTTCTCCTTTTCCTTCATATAACCCTTTCGTTTGCTTAATTGTATCTTCATACTCACATTCATCAATCATCTTTAAAACCTTCATACCGAAATAAATATTTTCGACATTTTGGTATGCTCTCTTGTCACCACAAACAAGTATTACCGCAGATGCACTCGATACTTTATATTGTCCGAAGGCTAACTCTTTTAATCTTTCTTTGCGCTCTTGATCACGAATTACAACATAATGTGTATGTTGCAAATTGTAACAAGATGGAGAAAGCTTTGTGAGCTCAAATATTTTTTTAAAGTCCTCATCTGGGATTTCTATTCCTTGTACAAATTTCATTGCAGAACGTCTAGCAATTGCTAATTCTTCAAAGTTCACCGTATAGCCTCCTTAATAACTATAAATTCAAATATACATTAATTTATACAAATGAATAAATAAAATAAAAACACTTTAAATTATCGAGAATAATGATGATTTGCAAAAAAAAGACAAAAAGCTGAAACAATTAGTTCATACGAAATTCACACGAATCTATTACTATAGAAACTGTACATAGTGAACTTATTAACAATCACGTTTATTTATATAAAATTTTATTTGAAAGGAGTTGAAAGTATGAAAACTAAATATCGTTTTATGATCTCATCATTTGCTGCTTGCGCCTACATGATTTGGTGTTTAGTATAATAACAACCTCACTTGTAAATAGGAAAAGGTGTGTATATAAATGGAATATAATCAATCAACAGTTAACTACTGGAAAGCTTTTGTACTACCATATACATTTGCTTTAGAAGAGTTAAAAACTAAATTTGAAATTATGAACCGGGAAGCCCAATTTTTAGAGGATTACAACCCGTTTGAACATATAAAAACAAGATTAAAACAACCTGAAAGTATTATTAAAAAACTTGAGCGTAAAAATTTATTACCGACAGTTGAAAATGCGCAAACGCATTTACAAGACATCATTGGCATTCGTATTACATGTTGCTTCGTAGAAGATATCTATCATTTGAAAGAAGTCATTCAAAAGCGTGAAGATATGGAAATCATAGAGGTAAAAGATTATATCGCTAATCCAAAACAAAATGGATATAAAAGTTTACACATGATTATTAAATATCCTTTATCACTGAATTCTGGTACAAAAGAAGTCTTTGCAGAAATTCAGTTACGTACGCTCGCAATGGACTTTTGGGCAAGTTTAGAACATAAACTTTATTATAAATATGAAGGGAAAATACCTGATTATTTAAAAGATGAACTACATGATGCCGCAATGAAAGCTGAGGATCTTGATAATAAAATGGCAACCATTCGCCAAGATATTGATGATATCGAAGCATGCTCAGATCAAATTATGTTACCACTATAAAAAAAGGTTCTCGCCAATGAGAACCTTTTTGCGCTATTTACGGAAAATTTCACTTTATTTCTTCTCTATCGTGCGAACCTCTTCAATTTTCCAGCCATCCTCTTCTTTTCCAAGTGCATACTGTACTTTTTTCTGAAGAGTGATTTCTCCATCTATTTCCTTTTCTTTTGTTTCAACAACAACATACCCTGCTTTACTAGCTTTTATGTCTATATGTTCCAATTCAATTTTCTTATTTCCCTTTTGAAAAGCTGCTTCTTTTTGCGTTTTTAAGTCTTCAGCACTAGGCATCTTCTTTGAAAACAACTCCATATGTTCAGTAAGATTTTTTTCATTTGTCGTCCGTACAAATTTCTCTATCACACCTTGAATCGTTTTCTCTTCTTCTTTCGTTATTTGTACCTTTCCTTCAGCTTTTGTAGTAGCTTTTTGTTCTATCTGATTCTCTTTGGATTGACATCCAACTAGCAATAATACACCTATTAGAAAGAGTCCTATCCCTCTGAAAAAAGTTCTCATCTTCCCATCTCCTAAAAAGAAAAGTGAGGCATTTCGCCTCACTTTCGTTTATAATTAGCGTCTTCCTTTATTCGGGTCGCCACCGCCAACAATATCAAAGACACGTTTCGCGATATTTGTATTCTCTTGAACGCCAGAGAACAAGTATTTACCAGGGCCAAATGCATATACGTTTACATCTTCTCCTGTATGTCCACCTGTTGTCCATCCTGTAACCGAACGCTTATTGAAAATATCTTCAATCGCATTATCAATCTTTGTTACATCTTTTGAAGGAGCAATATCATTTACCGCTTTAATTTCTTCAGGTGTTAATTGTAAATCAATATATTTTTTCAATGTTTCTTCTACATTTGCACCGTTTGCAATCTCATTTGCCATAAAGTCTGGTGTGCGTTTTGCAGCTTTAATTGGATCTACTTTAAAGTTATACTCACCATTTGCACCTAAAGATAATCCACCAGTAGCGTGGTCTGCCGTTGCAATAACTAACGTATTTTTATCTTTTTTCGCAAACTCAATCGCAGCTTTAAATGCTTTTTCAAAGTCTTCCATTTCACTCATTGCACCAACGATATCATTATCGTGTCCTGCCCAGTCAATTTGACTTCCTTCAACCATTAAGAAGAAACCTTTTTTATTTTTGTTCAAACGCTCAATTGCTGCATTTGTCATTTCTTCTAATGAAGGTGTCTTCTCATTGCGGTCAATCATTTTATCTAAACCGCCTGGTGCAAATAAACCAAGAATTTGATCATTTTTATCATTTAACAATTGATCTCGATCTGTTACGTAACTATAACCAGATTTCTTAAATTCTTCTGTAAGATTGCGATCTTTTCTAACAAAGTTTTTTACGCCGCCGCCAAGCATAACATCTACTTTATGCTTCCCTTTAATTTTCTCATCAAAATAATCATTTGCAATTGCGTCCATATTTTTACGACTAATGTCATGCGCACCGAAAGCAGCTGGTGTTGCATGTGTAATTTCAGAAGTAGCAACTAGTCCTGTTGATTTCCCCTTTTCTTTCGCTTGTTCAAGAACAGTTTTCACTTCTGCTTTATCATTATCAACTGCAATTGCCGCATTATATGTTTTAATTCCTGCTGACATAGCTGTTGCTGCAGATGCAGAGTCTGTGATATTTTCATGTTCATCTTCTGGATATGTCTTTTGTGTTCCTACAAGATGTTTATCAAACTCTGTAGATTCCATCTCAAAAGTTTTTGGATTATCTTTCATATAACGGTGAGCTGTCATATATGAAGGGCCCATACCATCCCCAATTAATACAATGACATTTTTAATCTTTGCATTGCTTCCGTTCTCATCTGCACTCACTTCACTAGAACGTGTAAAATTCCATGTTGCTACCGAAGTAACTGCTAATGATGCCACAACTGCAAATGGCCATGCTTTTTTCACAAACTTTTTCACTGTCTTGTCCCCCTAATTAGGTTATTCATTTCCCACTATCAAATTTAATAGAAGACTATTAAGAGAAAATTAGTTATATGTAAATTTTTTGTTAACTTATGTAAATATCAGTTATAATTTGTATAAGTTTGTCTTTTCATATCAACCATCTTCACCTTTACAATCAAAATATAAACAAGTTGGATTTCATTTAACGTAAATCTCTTATTTAACATTTTCCATCTACTTTTATGAAAATTAATAGAAATGTGGTGAGCATTTATGAAAATAATACAGCTTGATGAATCATTTATTTTTGATTTACTCGACCTTTGTAAAGCTATTGGATGGTTACAAAATAAAGCATTTATGAAAAAACAATTCGAAATGTATCTTTCTCTCGGTACACTTGTCGGTTATATGCATGAAAATAAACTGATTGCAGCTGGAGGAGTATTTCCTTTTAAAGAAAGTTTTTCTACTATTGGCATGTTAATCGTCCATCCTCATTTTCAAAGACGAGGTATCGGGCGTATTTTGCTTGATCACTGCTTAGAACACACTCTTACAAAACAACCAATTGCACTTATTGCAACAAAAGCTGGCGAGCCTCTTTATACATCATGCGGATTTCAAACAGTAACGACGATTCATCGTTTTGAAAAACAAACTACTAAGACACATATCACTCATACAAAACAAGTAAAAGAAAAAGATCTTATATCGCTTATTTCCCTCGATCAAATTACAACTGGTGCCGATCGTTCTTTACTTTATTCATTACTATTACCAAGAACGAGCCACTCTTTTAAAATTGAGAGACATAACTGTATAGAAGCTTTTTCCTTATGCATACAAAAAGATAGTATATTATGTATCAATCCACTTATCGCCAAACGAGAAGAAGATGCTATTCAATTACTACAAAACATATGTGAATGTTGGAATGGCACAGTAAGAATTGATGTCCCACATTCACAATTTTCATTTCGCAAATTTCTTCAAATAGAAAATTTCCAAGAAACGCTCCTTTCACCTCTTATGATAAAAAATGGTAGCGAACTTCCTGGAAATCGTAATATGCTATTTGCTATGATAGATACAGCGTTATGTTAGAAAGGGGACACCTAATTGAAGCGATTTAGCTATTTTATGGTAGGTTGTCTTACTCTTACACTATTAGTAGGATGTAGTGCAGCAGAAAAGCCAGTAGAACAAGTAAAACAAGTTAAAAATACACTTACAGCAAAACTAGCTACCGAGGAAAAAATGGTAGAAATAAATGGTCAAACCATTTACTTCAAAAAGATTGGCAATGAAAAACCACCTTTACTTATGATCCATGGATTTGGAGGATCGTCAGATGGTTTTCAAAAGATTTACTCAGACTTAGCAAAAGATCATACAATTATTTCTGTAGATGCTTTAGGATTCGGGCGCTCATCTAAGCCGATGGATTTTTATTATTCTTTCCCAACTCATGCAAATTTGTATTATAAATTAATGAAAAAACTAGGTTACGATTCGTTTGCAATATTGGGCCACTCAATGGGCGGAGAAATTTCTCTTAATTTAACATATTTATATCCAGAATCCGTTACCCACCTTATTTTAACTGATGCTACGGGCGGTCCTCATACACTCGTTAATAAACAAGGATCACCAAGACCACAGTTGTCGACTGATTTAAATACCGTTTCTGCCATTGCAGATTATGATGAGAGCAAAGTGAAATTTAAACGTAATGATGAAGAACATTACAATAAAATGAAATTATGGCCTAGACGTCTTCAAATCAATGCACATGAAATACAACAACCAACTTTAATTATATGGGGAAGAAATGATAGTAGCGTTTCTTGGAAAGAGGGCGAAACGTATCATCAATTCTTAAAAAATAGCACTTTCCATATTATCGAGAAAGGCTATCACGCACCATTTCGTCAGGAACCACAGGAGTTTGTAGGGTATGTGAAAGATTTCTTTGGCAAAAACCCTATAATAACTGAAAAATAAACGGGTATCTCATTTTGAGATACCCGTTTTCATATATTAAGCAGCTTGCTTTTGGCGTTTTTGAGTTTTTGAACCTAATACTTTCGGAATAACGAAACCATCTATTCCAAATTTACCAGCATTCATACCAGAAACTAGAACGAACATTGATAGAATAACCATTTCAGGATTCACACCAATTGACCCACTAAACATATAGGAAAAGTTCATTACAAGACCGAAAAAGACCGCTGTTTTTGTTAAACAGCCTACAATTAAACCAATTCCGACTAAAATTTCTCCCCACGTTACAAGTGTATTAAATAGATCAACGTTTGGAATTGCGAAATCTTGTAAAAATGATGCCCACCAAGATTGAACAGCCGGTTGTGCTCCTTTAGATTTTTCAATTGCACCTTGTAAATAACCCGTTGCATCGAATCCTTTTCCTTGTAGTTTACCAATTCCAGCCATTAACCATGTGTAACCAAGATACACTCGAATTACCGCTAACACAAAAGAAACTGCTTTGTTTTCTCTTAAAAATTGAATAACCATATATTCCTCCTAAATTTGTAATTAAGTTAGTTACAAGTTATAAAATAACATTAGTTACTTATTTTTAAAACGTTAATTATGAATAATTCATGACATGTGTATGAAACATTAAAAACTAACGTTTATATAGTAACTTTTATTACCTGTAAAAACTTGAACATATCATACCATAAGTGATAATGGTTTTCATTGAAGAAAATGTAAAAAAAATGTGAGTTAAATGTGAGTTAAATGTGAAACACGTTTATTCGAATATAGAATAAACGTGTTTCACACTACTTATATAATCGAAATGTATGTGTCTCTTTATCAATTAACCGTGCTTCTTCAAAAACCTCTCCTAACGTTTTTTCATGGTTAATAAGCCCGTAAAATAAGCGTATTGTAAACATAAGTGCTGCATTTCCATCTACATAATCTATCGATCCAATATACGATTTCGCACCACTACGTAAGAAAGATTCTGCTAGTTTTTGTTCCCCTAACGTACACCCACTATTTACAATATTTGTATTATGCAATTTTGCATATTTATAAATTTCTTCTGCACCAAAGTATCCTCTCGGTTCATCTTGTTCATATATATCTTCACCTAACTCTTCCATGACAAACTTTCCTTCCTCACCATGAAAGCAAAAGACGACATAATTAATATCGTTATATAAACCCTTTCCAGAAAGAATGTCGATGAATTCTTTCGGTCTACCAATCCAGTACGTTATAACTTTCGCCCCAAAGTATTCAAGTGATGCTCGGATTGATTGTGCCTCTAAATCAGAATTAAAGCCAACTACTAGTGCAACATTCCACATACACCCACCATCCTATAATTAGATCTCCTCAATCAAAATTTTAAGGGATACATCCATTTCATATATACCCGTTTCTTGCAAAAAATCAGCTCTAGTTAAAACGACTTTTTGTAAATATTGCCGATACGCAGTAATTCTCCCGTCGTGAGATACAATACAAATTCTTTCAGCGCCTAGCTGACAACACCAAAGAAGAAATTCATCTACGATTTGCTGAAAACGATTCTCTGGAATAGTATTTATACCTTCCGTCCATAGCTGTTTATTTGTACTTTTCTCTATCAAAAAATGTGGAAATAAATTTGTTATTACCCCCTGATCTACTATGTGATCACATGGTAATGTTGTCGATCCTTCTCGATAAGGAAAAATACGTGGGGATACATATGGGTGGACAATTTTTTGACAAGCTACTTTCGCACTCCATATTGTTGCCGTTTGTAAAGTTCTAATTGTAGGACTAGCAATTAATATATCCGTTTCTTGCAAGGGTACATTGCATTGAAGTAATTTAGCCTGATTCCTTCCCTCATCCGTTAACGGTGGATGAGGCACTTGTAAACTTGATGGCAAATCTTTTGTATGTTCTCCTTCACCGTGCCGAACAAAGATGAGTTTCATCCCCATCCTCCTCTCACTATAAAATCCTCTTACATATTTCTTCCCTATTCCATCCTTTATTCCTGCTATATGAAACATCGATATGTAAAAAATATTTGACACAATGAATTGGAAAACATTACAATTATATGTGTAAAATATTTTTTACAAGAGAGAGGAGACACATGCATATGAAATGGCTAACTATCTTAATTGGCATGATTATATGGGGATATATAAACGGATTTTTTAGTAGTGATAAAACTTCTAATCCTTGGATTACAGATGATGAACGTGAAACAAAAATTAAACAGAAAGCAATTATTGCAAGCTGGTCCGGTGTTTTTATGTTTTGTACCATTAATCTCTTAAACAAATGGTTAGGTATAGAAACGAGTAATACATCACCATACTTACCAACTTCTGTCGCAACTATTTTAAAAGAAAATGTAGAGTTACAAATTTTATTTATGTTATTTATTACGTATGGCATATTTTACGTATACTATCGAAGAAAATTAAGCGCTTAACTTTTTATCTCATGATTATCCTCCTAAATGGTTATAGTAATTAGGACAAGATGAAAGGAGCGATAGAAAAATGAGTAACTCGAATGACTTTTTAGATACACTGCATGAAAAACAAGCAAAAGATGAACAAAATAGAAAACGTCAGGGAAACGGAAACCCAGCGAAAAAGAAGCCAAATAAAACGCATAAATAATAATAAAAAATCTGCTTAAAATTATCTTTTAGGCAGATTTTTTATTGTTATTTCACCGATATAACATTTCCCCAATTCCATTTCTCATAATACCACTCTGGTACATCTATATTTTCAATCCACTTCATTTCATGCTTTCCATCTCTATGAGCAAGCCATACATCTGCTTTCTTACGGTCTGAACGTATCCATATTAATTGATTGCTCTTCTTCATAAAGATTGGATGATAATCACCCTGCTTATGAGGTGGCTTTGTGATTCGATGCTGTACATTGCTTGTACTATCAACTTCATATAAAGATGGTAGTGGCCTTTTTTCTGGCAATGTTTCAAATCCTCCCTCTTTTGCTCGAGAGACGATAATTACGTTATCGTTCTTCCATGTAAAATCCCAATCGACATATCCTTTCGGTGTAAATGTGTTCTGCTGAAGTGCTGGCAATTCTTTTACTTTCAAATGTTTATTCTCTAATGCAACTCTCCCGCTTCCTTCAATATAGGCCAATATATTGTTGGCTGGCGCCCATTTGAACCATTGTGTGTTTAATAACATTTGATCTACCTTTTCAAAACGACTACCATCTGCACGAACTAAGCAAAGCGTATTGCTATCAGCTGACCATGAAGCTGTCGGTACTGCTAAAAATGAAATCCACTTTTGATCTGGCGACCACTGAAAGCCACTTGCAACTAACGCTAGGAAATCATCATGTTCATTTGGCAATGCATACAAATGCTTCATTTTGTGAGGATTCATATGTGCATCTTTTTGTACTTCATATAGCTGAGCTCCTGTCCATCCAGTTGGAAGTAAGTGTGCTTCAGAAGATACAAGAAACTTCTTTCCATTCGGGTACCATGCATAATCTCCTACACCTGCCGATACATTTTCAAAATCTGTATTCTTTTTTTGGACATCAAACGTATTTAATGTATCCGCAAATACAAATGCAATTATATTTTCTTTTGGTGACCATTGATAATTCGATGCTTCTGAGTGAAACGGCGTAACTTTCTTTCCATCTTTCAGCCGATATAACTCAAGACTACCTTGTTTCTTTCCTTTTACATATGCCAGCCACTCTCCATCATGAGACCACTTTGGCCCTGTTATATACTCTCCTTTTGTAAGTTGTTTTTCTTTTCCATCAACTTTAATCCAGAGGTCATGATGACGAATAAAAGCAATTTTAAATTCATTATTTTCTGCGCTACTATTAATGGTTGAACATAAAAATACGACTAACATTGTACCAACGCTTACTATGAACCGTTTCATAACACCCCTCCATTCCCCTCATAGCATTCCTCAATGTTCACCTACAATATGTAAAAAATACCTATTCGACATAATCAGAAAAAATTTCCCAAGAAATTTTAAATTCATAGAGGATTGGTATGAATTATGTCGAAAATATAGTTTAGCTAACATCAGATTATGTAATTCGAGATCAATTTGTAAGATTATTTTTCGGAATATTACCACTTTTTATTAGGGGGAGTTTCAATGAAAAAAACTACATCTACACTATTAAGTATGGCGCTCGTCTTTTCCAGTTTTGGAGCTTTAAGCGCACATGCTGAATCGCTACAATAGGAGAAGCAATTTAGTCCACAGTTAAAAGCGAACATTGAACAATGGGGAGAAAACAAAATTGCGCAAAATGTTGAAACAAAAACATCAAAAGAAATTTCTGTCATTGTAGAATTGCAACATGCTCCACTCGCTTCACAAAGTAACATTCAGCATGCTCCAGATTTACAAAATAATCATACACAGTCTTATCATACCGAGCTTAAAAAAGCACAAGAAGGTACAACTAAGAAAATAAAAGAAAAAGCACCTGGTGCAAAAATTAAAGAAGTGTATAATACGTTATTTTCTGGATTCTCTATTTCAGTTCCTGGAGATCAAATTACCGCTCTTGCTTCTTTACCTGAAGTAAAAGCAGTCTATCCGAACTTAACATATAAATTACATGAAACATCAAAAAGTACTACTAATGAAGAAGCACCAAATATCGGCGGACCAACAATTGGTGCAACTGAAGCATGGAATTTAAAAGACCCATCTGGTAAACCGCTTGATGGAAAAGGTATGAAAGTAGCGATTATCGACTCTGGTGTAGACTATACACATCCTGACTTAAAAGCAAATTATATCGGTGGATATGACACAGTTGATGAAGATAATGATCCAATGGATGGTAACGTACATGGTACTCATGTAGCTGGAATTATTGCTGGTAACGGAAAAATTAAAGGCGTTGCTCCGAATGCTTCTATTTTAGCTTATCGTGTCATGAATGACGGTGGTACTGGTACAACAGATGATATTATTCAAGGTATTGAACGAGCAATTCAAGATGGTGCTGATGTGTTAAATCTATCCCTTGGACAAGATTTAAATGTACCTGATCAGCCTGTAACTTTAACGTTAGAACGTGCAGCAAAGCTTGGGGTTACTGCAGTCGTTTCCAATGGAAATGATGGTCCAAAACCTTGGTCTGTTGATGCACCTGGAAATGCAAGTAGCGTGATATCAGTTGGAGCATCTACAGTTTCTATTCCGTTTCCAACATTCCAAGTAGCTGGTTCCAGCAAAACATACCAAGGATTACCGTTATCAAAATCAGATTTCCCAATAGGAAATGATTCTCCACTTGTATATGTTGGCTATGGTAATCCAAGCGATTATGCAAAACAAGATGTGAAAGGAAAATTTGCACTTGTTTTACAAGGTACTTCTAGCACGTTAGTAAAAGCTGAACAAGCGAAGCAAGCTGGTGCAATTGGTGTACTATTCATTTCTACAGAAAAAGAAATCAATATTATGCCTGAATACTTTACACGTGAAAACCTAGCCCTTCCAGTTATGCAACTATCCAATGTAAACGGTGAAGAGTTGAAAAACTTAATTACAAAGCGTAAGAAAAATATAAAAATTGGCCAACCAAATCCAACCGAATTGATTGCTAACTTCAGTTCCAGAGGTCCGTCACAAGGAAGTTGGCTTATAAAACCAGATATAATTGCACCTGGCGTACAAATTACGAGTACAGTACCGAGAGGCGGCTATGAATCTCATAATGGTACAAGTATGGCTGCTCCACAAGTAGCTGGAGCGGTTGCCCTCTTGCGTCAAATGCATCCTGATTGGACGACAGAGCAATTAAAAGCATCCCTTGCCAATACCGCAAAAACTTTAAAAGATGTGAATGAAAATACATATCCTATTATGACACAAGGGTCTGGTTTAATTAACATCCCGAAAGCAGCTCAAACAGATGTATTAGTCAAACCTAACAATGTGAGCTTCGGTCTTATTAAGCCAAACAGTGGGAAAGTAAAACTGACGCAAAATATTACGTTACAAAATCTATCTAGTAAAAAGAAAAGTTTTTCAACTCGTGTAGAATTGCTAGATACAAACACAAAAACAAAAGTAAAAACTTCTGTACCTTCATCGATTAGCATACAGCCGAATAGTAGTACCGAAAAACCATTTACTATCACTGTCGATAGTTCGCTACCCCAAGGTGTCTATACTGGAAATGTGTATATAAAAGAACAAGGTAAGAAGGAAGAAACTCGCATTCCATTTACATTTAGTATCGATCCTAAAGATTACAAACGTATAGATGGACTCGAAATTATTAATTCTACATTTAGTCCAAATGGTGACCAAATATTAGACGATAATCTCATCAACTACTATTTAGTTGCACCTGTGGATGATGTAACATTGCACGCAAATTTAGTTACAAAAGAACGTATAACGTACCAAGGGATTATCCATCAAGCTAAAAATGAAACAGCTGGATACAAACCTTTCAAATGGAATGGTACAAAAGCAGATGGTACTCCGTTAGCTGACGGTCTATACCAAATCGAAGCAGTTGCCTCTAATTCTGGTGGGGAAACAAAACAAACAGCTGCTGTATTTCTGGATCGAACTGCACCTAAGTTAACATACGAAATTGACCAAGAAAACCTTGTAATCACAGGAAAAGTGGATGATATCTTACTAGATTGGATGACAGAATCTGGTTGGGTAGCACCTGGAATTCCAGTGAGACTACAGTATGAAATCAACGGAAATGGTGTATGGGAAAGTGCATTCCTAAATCCTTGGGAGAAAAATTACGGCATTTATTTAGATCGTACTCAATTACAAGAAGGTAAAAATACAATTCACATTGTAGCAACAGATGCAGCTGGAAATACATCTAATTTAAATGTTGATTTAGATGTGAAATAAGGTAGTAACCCGATTCTTTCGCCCCTATCGGATTTTCCGATAGGGGCTTTTTCTATTTCTCACAGAAACAAATATTAAATAATTACGAATATTATGATAAAATTTTATAAGCGCTTACAATTTTTGAAAGGGGGTGATACAAGCTATACGAAACCGATACTTAATTTTATTTAAAAAAAGGAGGATGTCTAAATGACAAAGAAAAGAGAAATTCCATCGCATTTAAAACCATTCGTATCCACACAGCATTATGATCAATACACACCGGTGAACCACGCTGTATGGCGTTACATTATGAGACAAAATCATAGCTTCTTAAAAGACGTTGCTCATCCAGCCTATGTGAACGGACTACAATCATCTGGTATTAATATAGATGCAATTCCAAAGGTAGAAGAAATGAATGAATGTTTGGCGCCAAGCGGCTGGGGCGCTGTAACGATTGACGGACTTATTCCTGGCGTCGCATTTTTCGATTTTCAAGGGCACGGATTGCTACCAATCGCAACAGATATTCGCAAGGTAGAGAATATCGAGTATACACCAGCTCCAGATATTGTACACGAAGCTGCAGGACACGCACCTATTTTACTTGATCCTACATATGCAAAATATGTGAAACGATTTGGACAAATTGGTGCAAAAGCTTTCTCAACAAAAGAAGAACATGATGCATTCGAAGCTGTTCGTACATTAACAATTGTAAAAGAAAGCCCTACTTCTACTCCTGATGAAGTTACAGCTGCTGAGAATAATGTACTTGAAAAACAAAAGTTAGTTTCTGGCTTATCAGAAGCGGAACAAATTTCACGTCTTTTCTGGTGGACAGTAGAATATGGATTAATTGGAAATATAGATGCTCCAAAAATATATGGTGCTGGTCTCCTTTCTTCTGTTGGCGAAAGCAAATATTGCTTAACAGAGCTGTAGAAAAGGTTCCATTCTCTATAGAGGCATGTACAAGTACAACTTATGACGTAACAAAAATGCAACCACAACTATTTGTTTGTGAATCATTTGAAGAATTAACAGAAGCACTTGAGAAATTCTCTGAAACGATGGCCTTTAAAACAGGTGGTAAAGAAGGATTAGAAAAAGCAATTCGCTCTGAAAATCATGCAACTGCTGAATTAAATAGCGGCTTACAAATTACAGGTACATTTACCGAGACAATTGAAAACGATGCAGGTGAATTGATTTACATGCGAACGAGCTCGCCAACAGCATTAGCAATTCACAATAAACAGCTAGCGAATCATTCTACGTCTGTACACAGTGACGGGTTTGGAACACCAATTGGATTACTCACTGAAAATATTGCATTAGAAAATTGTACAGATGAACAATTACAATCATTAGGAATTACAATTGGAAATGTTGCTGAGTTTACTTTTGCAAGTGGTATTCATGTAAAAGGAACAGTAACAGATATTGTAAAAAACGATAATAAAATCGCTCTTATTTCCTTTATCAATTGTACAGTTACTTATAACGACCGCGTTTTATTTGATGCTTCATGGGGCGCATTTGATATGGCTGTTGGTTCAACAATCACTTCGGTATTCCCAGGTGCCGCAGATGCTGCAGCATTTTTCCCAATGGATGAAGAAATCCAAGAAATTCCTGCTCCACTTGTACTGAATGAACTTGAACGTATGTATCAAACAGTTCGCGATATCCGAAATGAAGGTATTTTACACGACGCGCATATCGAGCAATTAGTAGCAATTCAAGAAGTATTAAATAAATTGTATCCGAAAGAATGGTTACTTCGCCTTGAAATATTAGAATTGCTTTTAGAGCATAACAAAGGGCACGAAACATCAGCAGCATTATTACAACAACTTTCTACTTTCACAACGGATGAAGCTGTAACACGTCTTATTAACAATGGTCTTACGCTACTTCCAGTAAAGGATGTGAAAAATGATGCTACGATTAACTGAAGAGGAAGTTCAAGAAGAATTATTGAGGTTAGATAAATGGGTAGTAAAAGATGAAAAATGGATTGAAAGAAAATATATGTTTTCCGACTACTTAAAAGGAGTCGAATTTGTCTCTGAAGCCGCCAAACTATCAGAAGAACATAATCACCACCCATTCATCCTTATCCAGTATAAAGCAGTCATTATTACTTTGTCATCTTGGAATGCAAAAGGTTTAACGAAACTCGATTTTGAGCTTGCGAAGCAATTTGATGAACTATTTGTCCAAAATGAAAAAGCCATTATAAGAAAGTAAAAAAGAGAAGCCTTTATTTAAAATGTACCCTATAGAATAGACACTTAAAAAAAAGTCTATTCTATAGGGTCTTTCTTGTATAATGAGAGAAAAA
>NZ_JAQFUL010000084.1:0-21502 GCF_027716265.1 Bacillus cereus group sp. Bc031 | reverse complement strand
TATTAGGCACGCCGCCAGCGTTCATCCTGAGCCAGGATCAAACTCTCCAATAAAGTTAGTTTGTCTAGCATCTAAAACAAAAATTGACGTTTCACGTTGTTTGTTTCGTTCAGTTTTCAAAGAACTAAAAGCGGGTGAAGAGAATCGAACTCTCGACCAGAGCTTGGAAGGCTCTTGTTTTACCACTAAACTACACCCGCGTGGTCGGGAAGACAGGATTTGAACCTGCGACCCCCTGGTCCCAAACCAGGTGCTCTACCAAGCTGAGCCACTTCCCGTAATTGGCGCGCCCGAGAGGAGTTGAACCCCTAACCTCTTGATCCGTAGTCAAACGCTCTATCCAATTGAGCTACGGGCGCTTATTCATGATGTTTTTTCGTCGTTGTATTTTGGCGACTCAATTATCTTATCATACTACATCTTCAAATGCAAGTACTTTTTCCAAAAGATTTTTGATGCGGCCGAGAGGACTTGAACCTCCACGGGGTTTCCCCCACTAGGCCCTCAACCTAGCGCGTCTGCCGTTCCGCCACGACCGCGCGGAAAAAACAAAAGTGAGCCATGAAGGACTCGAACCTTCGACCCTCTGATTAAAAGTCAGATGCTCTACCAACTGAGCTAATGGCTCGTAAATGGCTGGGCTAGCTGGATTCGAACCAGCGCATGACGGAGTCAAAGTCCGTTGCCTTACCGCTTGGCTATAGCCCATCGAAATACTTATCTTATTTTCAAAGACAAATGTTATTGTACCATAATGACCAATAAAAAACAACTGCCAATTAGCAGAAGTTAAAATGGCGGTCCCGACCGGGGTCGAACCGGCGATCTCCTGCGTGACAGGCAGGCATGTTAACCACTACACCACGGGACCATTTAATCTTTACATTAATGTCATTTTACTTTTCATTATAATATTATGGTGGAGGATGACGGGATCGAACCGCCGACCCCCTGCTTGTAAGGCAGGTGCTCTCCCAGCTGAGCTAATCCTCCGAAGTGGTGACCCGTACGGGATTCGAACCCGTGTTACCGCCGTGAAAGGGCGGTGTCTTAACCACTTGACCAACGGGCCAATATGAATGGCAGAGAAGAAGGGATTCGAACCCTCGCACCGCGTTCGCGATCTACTCCCTTAGCAGGGGAGCCCCTTGAGCCACTTGGGTACTTCTCTGTATGGCTCCGCAGGTAGGACTCGAACCTACGACCGATCGGTTAACAGCCGATAGCTCTACCACTGAGCTACTGCGGAATAATAAAGACAATTTGTATCTTATAAAAATTCTCATCGTAAGTCAAGAAGTTTTTTCACAACATCTTGTACAAACGTGACATGTTTATAATATACTGGATTGCGTTTTCACTGTCAAGATGTTTTCTTTATCAAGATTAGTTTCCCTTTACACTTTCCGCAGACATATCTTTTTGTATTTATTTGACGCCTCCTTACATATTGAAGTGAGCATTCCATACATTCATACATATAAACCTTTTTTCCCTTTTTTCCCTTCTCTTCATTTATCATTCGTTTACAAAAGCGTGGTGCATCAACTGCCTTTAATAATTCTCGAAAATCCTTATCCCGATGCTTATACCCTCTTCCCGCAATATGTAAGTGATAATGACAAAGTTCATGTTTAACAATCCCAACTAATTCTTCTTTCCCATACATTTCATAATATCGATAATTCAGTTCAATATTGTGTGTATTCAACAGATAACGTCCCCCAGTTGTACGCAACCTACTATTAAACATTGCTTTATGTAAAAACGGCATTCCGAAATATTGTAGTGATACTTCTTCCACTAGCCGCTGTATTTCTTGCTCATCCATTTTCATTCCTCCTAAACAAAAAAATATTTTTACACTTTTCTCCTCTCTTATACATATATTAAATAGTACATATACCCATCCTCATTCAAGAAGCGTGGTTTCTAAAAACATAGCAAAAATAGAAATCCACTCACCAACCTCTCATCAATAGTACTTTACATTTATGAGAGTAGGATTAAACAAGGAGGGATTCCTATGCCTACATGGCTCAAAAAACAAATGCAACGCGCATATTTTGAAAAAAACCGGTATCAAATTAAATTACTAAATAAATGCTGGTTTTATTATAGCAAAATACATCAAAGTTCCTAATCCATTACACGTTTTATCCTAAAAAAAAAGAGCAGTTTCATCTGCTCTCTTCTCTTACTATTCAACCGGCAACATAGATAATGCAACGCGACCTTTTTTCGTATCAATATCATCTACCCATACTTTGACGATTTGTCCGACAGATACAACATCTAACGGATGCTTCACGTATTGTTTGCTTAGTTTAGAAATATGTACTAAACCATCTTGTTTCACACCTACATCAACAAAAGCACCGAAATCAACAACGTTACGAACTGTTCCTTCCAGTTCCATACCACGTTTTAAATCTTCTAATTTCAAAATCCCTTTTTTCAGAAGCGGTTTAGGCAACTCATCCCTCATGTCTCGCTCTGGACTAATGAGTGCATCTATAATATCAACTAATGTTGGTTCTCCAACTCCCGTTTCTTGCGACAACTTAGAAATCTCTACTTCTTCTAAACTCTTTTGTAATTGCGGTTGCCCTACGTCATCTTTCGATAATCCTAGACTCTTCAATAACAATTCAACATTTTTATATTGTTCTGGATGAATACCTGTACGGTCTAACGGATTTGCCCCTTCTAATATACGTAAGAAACCTATACATTGTTCATATGTCTTCGCACCTAGACGTGGTATTTTCTTTAAGTCTGTTCGTTTTGTAAATTTCCCTTCTTCTTCACGCTTTGCTACAATATTTTTCGCAACAGTTTTTGATAAGCCTGAAACATATTGCAACAACGCAACTGAAGCTGTATTTACATTCACACCGACCTGGTTAACTGCTGTCTCTACTACAAACGTTAATGATTCATTTAATCTTTTTTGAGACACATCATGTTGATATTGTCCAACCCCAACTGATTTAGGATCAATCTTTACAAGTTCAGCAAGTGGATCTTGCAGACGTCTACCGATAGAAACCGCACTTCTTTCTTCAACCTGTAAATCTGGGAATTCCTCACGGGCTAAATCAGAAGCCGAATACACACTCGCACCAGCTTCGTTCACAATAATATAGAAGACTTCTCGTTTCACATGTTGTAATACATCAACTATAAATTCTTCTGATTCTCTAGAAGCTGTACCATTCCCAATCGCAATCATTTCAACCTGATATTTATCTATAATAGAAAGAACTTTCGCTTTTGCATCTTCATATTTACGCACTGGTGGATGCGGATAAATAACATCAATATATAGAACTTTCCCCGTATCGTCTACGATAGCTAATTTACAACCCGTTCTATATGCAGGGTCTACAGCTAACACAACCTTTCCTTTCATTGGAGGTTGTAATAACAAATTACGTAAGTTCTCAGAAAAAATATGTATTGCTTGTTCCTCAGCTGTTTCTGTTAATTCTTTTCGAATCTCCCTTTCAATAGAGGATTGAATTAATCGTTTATAACCATCCTCAATTGCTAACTTTACATACTGTGCACTTTTTGAATCGTTATCACGAATTACTTTCTTATATAAGAAAGTTACTATCTCATCTACTGGCGGAACAACAGAAACTCTCAATATATCTTCTTTCTCACCGCGATTCATCGCTAATACACGATGCGGCACGACTTTCTGCAACGGCTCTTCATAATCGTAATACATTTCATATATATTTTTTTCATCTTTCTCTTCATCTTTTACAGCCGAAGACATAACACCTTTTCTAAAAGTAACATTCCGAATCCAACTACGATATGCTGCTTCATCTGAAACGATTTCTGCAATAATATCTTGAGCACCTTGTAATGCCTCTTCTGCAGATTGCACTTCTTTCTCGGCATTTATAAACTCCATTGCCTTCTGATTCGGATCTTCTTTTGTATATAACAATAACCATTCAGCTAATGGCTCTAGTCCTTTTTCTTTTGCAATCGTTGCTTTCGTTCTTCTCTTCTCTTTATATGGACGATATAAATCTTCTACTTCTTGCAACTTTGTAGCTTTCACAATTTGCTGACGTAATTCTCCTGTCAGTTTCCCCTTCTCATCAATAAGACGAAGAACCTCTTCTTTTCTATCTTCAAGCTGCATTATATATTGCCATCTCTCTAAAATTGTACGAATTTGCACTTCATCTAAAGAGCCTGTCCATTCTTTTCGGTAACGAGCAATAAATGGAACTGTGTTACCTTCTTCTGTTAATTGAATAACATGACGAACTTGCTTTTCGGTAAAGCCTAATTCCTTCACTAACATTTTCATTAACGCTTGTCGATTATCTACCATTTCCATATACAACCGTAACCTCCTCTATAATAAAAAAAGTTGCCCTTCAAAGAGAGCAACTTAAACTGCCGATTTAAAAATCTATTAGTCCTAAACTAATTTGTAGCGCTTCATCTACACGAATCATCATCACTTCATCTAAGTGAGTGATTTTGTCCGTTAAGCGCTGCTTATCGATTGTTCGAATCTGCTCAAGTAAAATAACAGAATCTCTCTCAAAACCGTACTTTTTCGCATCAATTTCCACATGAGTGGGTAATTTCGCTTTTTGAATCTGTGCAGTAATAGCCGCTACAATCACCGTTGGACTAAAACGATTTCCGATGTCATTTTGAATGACAAGAACCGGACGAACGCCTCCTTGCTCAGAACCAACAACTGGGGAAAGGTCTGCAAAATACACGTCGCCGCGTTTTACAATCAAAATATTACCCCCCGCTAACTAAGCGTTCTACTGTATGAGCTGCTTCATACTCTGCTAAGAAAGCTTCAGATGCAATACCAAGATTAATTTTTCCCATTTCAATGTACCCACGTCGCATTGATTCATGTTGGTAGCGTTTCTTCGTCTTATGTTGACGCAATAACAGTTGTGTTGCCTGGCAAATTAGTTCATGGCGATTCTTATTCTCTTGTTTTCCAATTCCGTCCAATTCCGTTACCATTTGCTTTGGCAACCGAACCACGATTTCAGTAGTTACACTTGATTCGGACACAAAAATACACCTCCACCGTCAACTACACACCCCAATATATATATGACACCTATTGTAATAATACCATTGTATGGAGCCTGTTGCAAAGACTTCCTTATTCCTTGCTTATGTTTTCCAATTCACAAACAAAACATTCATATTCTTTTATTTTTTATCTCATTACAACAAGAAACGGAAGAGTTTCCACGTTAAATTATGTTAAAAGTAATGATAAGTAAAAAGCTTCTCGTCAAAAAACGAACTTATTCTTAGCCAACGAAAAGTCCTCTCACATGACAAGAAGCAAATCATACTACCTTCTATATATCATTCAAATAATTGATTACTTCCACAACTTTACCGTTCCGTATAAATATTCTCGGCACACGGAAACTAATCGTTGTAATAATTTCATAATTAATAGTACCTGAATATTCCGCAACCTCTGTAGCGCTAATATATTCATCTCCTTGCCTTCCAATGAGTGTAACTTTCGTACCAAGAGGCACTTTACAAGGAAGGTGAATCATGAATTGATCCATTGTTACTCGCCCTACAATCGGTACCCTTTTACCATTTACAAGCACTTCAAATCCTTGTAATCTTCTAAGCCAGCCATCTGCATAACCAATTGCAACGGTCGCAATCCATTCTTCCGTCTTCGTTCGATAAGTGACGTTATAACTAATTCCATCCCCTTTAATCACCTCTTTAATATGAGCAACTTTCGTATGCAATGATAGCGCTGGTTCTAATTTAAACGGTAAAAAAGGGCGTATTTCTACAGATGGAGATAACCCATACATCGCAATACCAATTCGTACTGCATTAAATGTAATCCCTTGAAAACGTAGCGTTGCAGCACTATTAGCTGTATGAACAAACTTAGGATCCACTCCGAATTCTTTCAACCAACTTAACTGCTCCAAAAATGTGTTATATTGCTTATCAAAGTAAGAAGTCTCCACCTCATCTGCCGTTGCAAAATGCGTATAAACTCCTTCCAATTCTAAGAATGGTGCACCTTCTAAGCTTTTTAAAAATCCTTTTAATTCTTTACGTTCACGTATTCCAATTCTCCCCATACCACTATCGAAATTAATATGGTATTTCATCGTAGACGAACCATCCCAAAGTTTGATTGCTTCATCTACCCATTCCTTTTGAAAAACAGTTAATGCTACATCATTTTCAGCAGCTACATTTATATCACGAGGAGGAGAAGGACCTAACACTAAAATCGGCGCAGTAATACCAGCTCTTCGAAGCACTAAAGCTTCATCTAAGAACGCAACTGCTAACCTTGTCGCCCCCGCTTCTAATGCTGTTTTAGCCACCGGTACATAATCGTGCCCATATGCATTCCCTTTAACAACGGCAAAAATTTCTACATCACTCGGGATAAATTCTTTAATATGTGTAACGTTGTTATAAATGGCATCTAAATCCACTTCCACCCAAGTGTCACGGTAAAATGGCGCTTCTTCCATAAACACACTTCCTTATACACGATATGCGAAGCTTATTCTTTTATATGCTTCTTTTATGAAATCCACCCTTCAAACTAAGAAAAGACGTGGTGCACATATATCACCACGTCTAAGAAGTTTACTTCACTTGCTTCTCTGTAACTGAACGAGCAACCATTAACAGCTCCTTCGGCTCTAAACCTTTAGACACGAGCATATATTCTACTCCGTTATGCGACCACGTTAAAGAGTCTTTCGTCAATGCTCCAATTGTAAAGCCAAGATCAACCAATTCCCCGCTCACACTTATCGCTGACGAAGCCTCTGCAACTTTTGCCTTTTCTTGTATTAAAGTAAAGGATTTCTTACTTCCAGTGTATGTGAGTATCGCACGCTTGCCACTGTCTGTCTTCAACTCTTTTTCATCTTTCAAAGTCATACCTTGCGGCGTATCACGCGGATACAAAATAGCAAATGGTTTGTCTTCTTTCGCTGTCGTTTGAACATCTACTTGCGCTCTAGACATATTTTGTTTCGTATCAAATGCACCTTTATCAAATTTCGCATCAAATTTCACTTTAGAGAAATCTACTTTCACAAGAACATTTTGATCATTATCCATTAACTTCACCGAAACTGGTGTTAAATCACTTTTCTTCAATGTAATCTCTTGTCTCGGCAACATGTTTTGATGCTGATAGTTTGTTTTTGTTTTAAAGATATAATACTTATCTGTTTTTTCAAAAGTAAGGTTTTTCTTATCCTGCAAAATATCCCTCACAAGAGATTCGTATAAATAAGCCTGGCTACTATTTTGCGGCCAATCACTTTGGAAACGGAAACTCTTATTAAGCGCTGGCGTTAATACAAATACACCTTCTTCATTCCTTAAAATAATTTGACTTTGATCCTTTTTCGCATTCTGCAAATTCACACGATAAAAAGAAGGTTCCTTATGCCATATTTCTACCTTATACTCCTGAGGCTCATTCCCTGTTTTAATAGATAATTTCGCTTCAGCTTGATAGCTTTTCAACCCTTTTACTTTCGCTTCTAAATCTCTCACAACATCATCTTGTTTCTTTTCCATACAACCGGCCAACACAAAAACGGTTAATAAACCGACAAGAACTAAAAACAGACGCCTTTTCATCACTTCAGCCCCTTTGCCCCTATAAATGAATGGAAGATGTACCTTCCTTATCGCTACCACAAATATATGAGACAAAGATATAAAATATGCAGACTAGCGTGACGAGCTTTCTAAAACAACTTGAGCAACAGCAAATTCCTTACTATGACTAATTGATAAATGAACAATATGCTCTGTACTTGTAATAAGAATCGGCTTCCCTCTATCATCATTTCTTACTTCAATATCTAAAAAACTCACTTCTTTCCCGATACCAGTTCCTACCGCTTTTGAATACGCCTCTTTCGCTGCAAATCTTCCAGCTACAAACTCTGTAAGGCGGCTTCCCTTCAGCCCCTTAGCAACATTACGTTCACTTTCAGTTAAAATACGTTCCATAAATTTAAGCTTTCCATCTATCATTTTTTCAATTCGATTCAATTCAATAATATCGATTCCAATCCCTACAATCATTTCAAAATCCCCTTCTTCTATTTAGCTTTCTTTTTTCATATTGTAAGAATAACAGAGAATCTTTCTGATGCAAAAGGAGTGATACTCACAATATGCTAATACCATCCGCCCGCATTTCCTTACAACCAATCGTCATCGCTTTACTTCTCGTACAATTAATCATGATTATATTAGGCGATTTTTTCCTCTTTCCTATGGCAGCTTCTAATGAATATATCGCTAAAGGAGAATGGTGGCGTCTCATAACTTCCCTACTCGTACATGTAGACTTACCACATTTTCTTTCTAATAGTATTTGTTTATTCGTCCTTGGCTCTTCTATTGAAAAACAACTAGGCCACTTTTCTTTCATCATTATTTTTTTCCTTTCTGGCATTCTCGGAAATATTTTCTCTTATCTTATTATGCCCCATGAATATATTCATACCGGGGCATCTGGTGGTATCTTCGGATTGCTAGGTGCACAGTTATTTCTAATGTATAGCCGCTATCGTTCTTCCAATCCAAGAGACATCGCTATTTTTTCAATCATGATATGTATATTACTATTATTCACTTTCTTCAATCCCTCTGCCAACCCTATCAGCCATTTAACAGGATTGATCATTGGTGGTATTTGCACCCCTTTATTAATAAAAAAACTCGATGGTGCAGAGCTCATTTAATATAAAAGCTCGCACCATCGATAATTTCCACATCTGTTTGTTCACTTAAATCCCTCATGAGTTGAAATAAAGACTCATCCTTCATCTTCGCTTCAATCATACAATCAATTTGTGGAACACTTCCCTTTATCTTTTTTAAAAAAGATAAAAAAGTATCTACATCAATAAAGTCCGCATGTGCTCT
The DNA here is from genome assembly GCF_027716265.1 of Bacillus cereus group sp. Bc031. Taxonomy (NCBI): domain Bacteria; kingdom Bacillati; phylum Bacillota; class Bacilli; order Caryophanales; family Bacillaceae; genus Bacillus; species Bacillus cereus group sp. Bc031. The sequence goes on along the minus strand of NZ_JAQFUL010000084.1, from coordinate 12,520 downwards.
CGGGTCTTTTCCCTCTCTAGGACTAGAAATGTGCATTTTCACTGGTAACAAAGACGATTCCCACGTATGTACGACACGCGCCCAATCTTCATGCCAATCTTCTCGATCATGATTCATCATATGGTGATGTAAATCAAATACAACGGGAATGTCCAATTTTTCTCCTAAATATAATGTGTCCTCGAGCGTAAAAGTTGTATCATCATTTTCTAACATAATCATTTCCTGAATACCTCTTGGGACATTAGACCAATTCTCTATAAAACGCTCTAATGCAAGCTCTTTATCTTTATATCCGCCACCAACATGCATTACACATCGTTGCTTATGTTCAATCCCCATACCTTTTAATAATTTTCTATGCATCTGTAACGTCTTTACAGATTGTTTAAAAATATTCTCCTCGGGTGAATTAAGTACAACAAAATGATCTGGATGAAAATCAATACGCATATTCATTCGAATAGCGTAATCACCTAGCACTTTTAAATTTTCTTTTAAAGGGCGAATATAATTCCAATCTAACAACTCCTCATGATTCGCTAAAGGAATCAGCTTGGAACTAAGTCGAAAGAACGATATGTCATGTCCTTTATTATGTTTTAATAATCGTAAACAGTTTTCCAAATTCGAATTAGCAATTCTTTCAAGTTTACGAATCGCCGCTTCCCGATCATCTATTTTTTGAAACTGCGCGTACGTCATCGTTTGAGATGGAGATGCATTTTTCAAATGTACACTCATCGCGACATAGCCAAGCCTTACAAGCATGCGGCACCTCATTTCTACATAAGTTATTATGTAGTATGTACAATTACAAAAATAAAAAAAGAGAATGCCGGCAAAGGGCATTCTCTTTTCATTATTAAGCTTGTGGCTTACGGCTATGATGTTTTCTTTCGCCGCGTCCGTTTGAAGATCCTGGGCGTCCTTGACCTTCGCCACGACGACCACGGTTGCCGCCATCACGATTGCGATCACGGTTACCGTCACGATTACGACCATCGCCACCGCGTCCATCACGACTACGATTACGGTTACCATCACGGTATCCGCCTCCGTTACCGCCGCGTTTTTTAGAACCGCCACCTCTTGCAACAACTGGTGGTTCTGATGTTAAAGCGATTGGAGTTGTATCTGGCTCTTTTGTCATCATTTTTAAAGCAGCAGCTACTACTGTTACAGAGTCGTTCTCTTCTAACATTTCTTCCGCAATACGCTTGTAGTATGCTAAGTTTTCATTTTCAATTGTGTTTTGAAGTTTTTCAGCGATTAAACGTTGTTGACCTTCTAGTGCCTCGTCAAGTGTTGGTGCATCCATGCGGTCCATTTTACGTTTTGTTGTACGCTCGATATTTTTTAATTGTCCAGATTCACGTGGTGTTACAAATAGCATTGCAATACCTTTTTTACCTGCACGACCAGTACGGCCAATACGGTGAACGTATGATTCTGGATCTTGTGGAATATCGAAGTTGTATACGTGTGTTACACCCGAAATATCAAGACCACGTGCAGCAACGTCTGTTGCAACAAGAACTTCAATAGAACCTTCTTTGAACTTACGTAATACAGACATACGTTTCGCCTGAGTTAAATCACCATGGATACCTTCCGCAGCATAACCACGTAAATTTAATGCTTCTGATAATTCATCAACACGACGCTTTGTACGACCGAATACAATCGCAAGCTCTGGAGATTGAATGTCTAATAAGCGTGTCAATACATCAAACTTTTTCTTTTCTTGCACTTCTAAATAGAACTGCTGAATGTTTGGCATTGTTACTTCTTTTGCTTTTACTTTAATGTGTTGAGGCTCAGTCATGAAACGCTCAGCAATACGACGGATTGGATCCGGCATTGTCGCTGAGAATAGTAATGTTTGGTGTGTTTCTGGCACATCTGTTAAAATTGCTTCAATATCTTCAATGAAGCCCATGTTTAACATTTCATCCGCTTCGTCAAGAACAACTGTCTCTACGTTTTGTAAGCGAAGTGTTTTACGGTTAATATGATCTAAAATACGACCCGGCGTACCAACAATAATGTGTGGGTGTTTTTTTAGAGCACGAATTTGGCGGTTAATATCTTGACCACCGTAAATTGGTAAGATACGAACGCGTTTATGTTTACCAATTTTGTATAGCTCTTCTCCAACTTGAATTGCTAATTCACGCGTTGGCGCGATAACAATACCTTGAACCGATTCTTTATGTGTATCCACTTTATCTAATAGTGGTAATCCGAATGCTGCTGTTTTCCCTGTACCTGTTTGTGCTTGCCCAATAATATCCTTACCTTGCAATGCATGTGGAATTGTTTCAGCTTGAATTGGCGTAGCCTCTTCAAAGCCCATACTTTCAACAGATTGCAGTAAAGAATCACTTAATCCTAATTCTCGAAATGTTGTCAATGTTACTTCTCCTTTTCTATCCTATACTTATCATTTAAAAAAAGGCGTTTTCCGAATTTGCGGAAAAGCCCTTTTCCTGAATGCTCACGTATATAAACGGGCGTATATTCTTCACGAAAATACTTCTAAACGTTATTACACTTTATCAATTATAAGTTTTGTATGTGTAAAAAGCAAACCCAACTGTTACCTTATTTTCATATTAAGAGTTTTTTTCTTCACTTTTATTTTTTTATATTTACTGTAAGCGCTTATTATAAGTTTCTTCTTTTTTCGTTGCTATCATCCCTATTTATATACACCAATTATTTCAACATCGTAATTACTTCTTCCAATTTCATACCGCGAGATGCTTTGACTAATACAACATCTTTCGCATCGACTACTGCTTGCAACTCTTTTACTAACTCTTCTTTATTATCATAAGCCTTTACACGTTCGTTAGGGAAATTAATTTTTGCTCCTTCAGCAATTTGAGCTCCTAATTTACCATATGTGAACACATAGGAGATTTTTGCTGGATCGATTAATTTACCTACCTCATAATGAAACTGTACTTCTTGATCTCCAAGCTCTAACATATCGCCGAGAACAACAATTTTTTTAGAGAATCCATCTAAACCATTCATTAGGTGGAATGCTGCTTCCATAGCTGTTGGACTTGCATTATAAGCATCGTTGATAATTGTTAATCCACTATTTGTTTTTACAATTTCCATACGCATGCCTGTCATTTGAAGTGTTACTAAACCTTCTTTCATCTCTTCCCACGTTACACCAAAATGTTTCGCAATTGCCATAGAAGCAAGCGTATTATACACATTGTGTTTCCCTAATACCGGTAGATAGAATGAAATGTTTTCTTCTCTATTCATTTTAAAGTGTGTCCCAGTTGCTTGTAACGTTACAGTCGTTGGATAGTAATCATTTGCTCTAGCATCACCAAACGTAACTGTTTCAGCTATTAAATTCATTTCAGGAACACGATTCGTTAATAATGGCTCATCTCCGTTATATACGAACACTCCACCTTCTTGTAATCCTGTCACAATTTCTAATTTCGCTTCAGCAATTGCCTCGCGAGAGCCTAAGTCCATTAAATGCGCTTCACCAATGTTCGTAATGATAGCTGCATTTGGACGAGCTAACTTAGATAAGAATTCAATTTCCCCACGGCTTGACATTCCCATTTCTAATACAGCTACTTCTGTATTTTCTTCTAAGTTTAAAATAGTAAGAGGTAGCCCGATATGATTATTGAAGTTTCCTTCTGTTTTTTGAACTTTGAATTTAGTCGCAAGAAGACTTGTTACAATATCTTTTGTAGATGTTTTACCGTTACTACCTGTCACACCAATCACTTTAACATCCAATTGGTCGCGATAGTTTTTTGCTAACATTTGTAATGCTGATAGCGTGTCTTCTACAAAAATAACCGGAAGATTCTCAGGTGGATTTGCTACATCTTTCATCCATAATGTCGCCACAGCTCCATTTTCAACAGCTTTATCTACAAAAGCATGTCCATCGAAACGTTCACCTTGAATCGGAACATATAAGTTTCCTTTTTCGATTTTTCTCGTATCAATAGACACTCCTTGTATAGTAATTCCCTCATACTGCTCTGCTAATCCCGTACCATTTGTCATTTGTTCTACTTGTTTTAACGTTCGATTTATCATAAAAACACTCCTTACATAGAGGAAGCACTATTCCTTCGAATAGTGCCTCCTCCTTTTTTTGTTAGATTGTATATTTAATTTTTTGTTTTTCTTCGTGACGCTCCATTGCTAAACGAATTAGCTCTTCAATTAATTCCGGATACGGTAATCCAGTATGTTGCCATAGTAGAGGGAACATACTAAACGGCGTAAATCCTGGCATCGTATTCACTTCGTTAATGTATACTTCTCCATCTTTCGTTAAGAAGAAATCAGCTCGCGTTAAGCCAGCACCATCTAACGATTGGAATGCAACAATCGCATCTCGCTTAATAACATTAGACTCTTCTTCTGTCATTTCAGCTGGAATAATTAACGCTGTATCACCATCAATGTATTTCGACTTATAATCATAGAAGTCTTTTTTAGGTACGATTTCACCTACAACTGAACATTTCGGTTCATCATTACCTAGTACACCAACTTCTACTTCACGTCCAACGATATTTTCTTCCACAATAATTTTACGGTCAAATTGGAATGCCTCTTCAAATGCATTCTCAAGTTCTTCACGATTTTTACACTTATTAATCCCAACACTTGAACCAAGGTTTGCTGGTTTTACGAAGCAAGGATAACCCAATACTTCTTCTACTTTTTCATATGCTGTTTCACGATCTTTTTCCCATCCGCTACGAATGAATGATGCATATTTCGCTTGTTTTAATCCAGCTTCTGCGAAAATGTTTTTCATAACAACTTTATCCATACCAGCAGCAGATGCTAGAACACCATTTCCTACATAAGGAATATTCATTAATTCTAATAATCCTTGTACCGTTCCATCTTCACCATTTGGTCCATGTAGTAATGGGAAAATAACGTCGATAGCATTTTCCTCAGCATTTGCAGATGGAATGATTTCTGTGCTTAATGATAGCGGAGAAATCGCATTTTCTGCACCGCTCATTTTTAGAACTTCAACATCTGTTACTTCACCTTCAATACGCTCACCGCGTACCCATTGACCTTGTTCTGTAATATAAATTGGATGAATCTCGAATTTATCTTGATTTAATGCTTTAATAGCAGCAAGAGCCGTTTGTAGCGAAACTTGATGCTCAGCTGATTTTCCACCATATAATAAACCTAATTTAATTTTTGTCACTGAAATCACCCTAACCAATTGTTTTCATTTTTCTATTTTAGCACTTTTTATAAAAATAGGTAGTTCCTATTTGAAATAAAATGCAACTTCCACAAATAATTAAATGACACCACTTATTGGTTTTCTATACTTTTTCCACTTAACTTTCTTGATAAATATATAAAGTGAAACTTTAATCAGTGGGGGGCTTCATCCCTACTGATTATTAGTTGAACCAATCGGACTTTTATGGGCAGCCCGACCCCCACCTAAATTCCTTGCTTTCGCTGAATTTTGAGGTGGGGGTCTTACTGCCCATTAAAGTGGGATAAAATTGCAATCCAACCTAGTTATGTACCTAAAATATGTAGAAATCCCCTTTTTGTGTATGTCATCTAATTATTAAGAAGATTGTTTGGTTAGTGTGCTTTTTTGCCTTTGTTCAACGAGACGGTCTAAAGAAATATATACAATACCTGCAACTACACAACCGACAGCTAAAATTGTAAATAGAAAGTGGCCAAGTAATCGGTCTAATAAAAAACCTCCAAGAAGTGGGCCGAATGCACTTCCTGTAATCCACTGCAAACTTGCAGCTCCCATATAAGTCCCCCTCAAATGCTCAGGAGCCAAATTCGCTACAAACGTCATCTGTACAGGCGACATAATCATCTCACCTAACGTATATATGGCATATACAAACAGTAACGTTATTAAAATAATCGTAGCATTTGTATCAAGTCCTCCAAACCACTTCGGTAACCACCCTATAAAAAATAACCCAATCCCAAAAAAACATGCACCATATAACATCGTCTTTCCAACAGGTTTATCTGTGACCCATTTTGAAATTTGAAATTGGAACAACACAACTAATAGTCCATTTAAAGCCATTAAATATGGATATGGATTGTTAGTTCCAAAAATACCTTTCATTTCATTGTCAAAGTGCAGTGGCAACATGCCTTCCGTTTGAGAAAATCCCATCGAAATAATGATACCCGCTAATAAATAAATCATCAGTGCCTTATCTCGCAATACAATTTTCCACACTGCTCCTGATTCCTTTTCGTTACCCTCTTCTTTATTCGCACTCTTTGGCATTGTCTCTTGAATAAGGACGAATACAAGTAGTGCATAAAATAACATCGTAGACGAGGCAATAATAAACACAAGGTTCTTTGACAACATAACCACCGAAGCCCCCATTATCGGACCAATTGCAGCACCTATATTGTGCCCCATTCGCAATAAACCATAAGCTTCTGTTCTTTTTTCTGGCGTTGTTACATCCGCAACCATCGCTGATGCAGCTGGATGAAATAACGAATTACTTAATCCTAAAAAAACAGATAAAATCGCATATGGAATAAATCCTTCTATAAATAAAAAACCGAGCATGAATACTGCATTGCTCGCCATCGAAAATATCATAATCGGTTTTCTTCCATATATATCAGCAATTCTTCCCCCTATAATTGATCCAAAGCTTGCAGCAATTGGAGACAGTGCCATAATCACTCCGACCTGTAATAATGAATCTACCTTATCTTTTAAATATAATGCAAAAAAAGGCATCAACATCATCATTGCAATTCCATTTAACGTCTCACCAATAAACCGAATCCATACGTTACGGTCCATCTCCCTTAACTCACGCCACGTATTTTTCATTATTTCACCCCTTTTGTTCAACAATAATTATCTTATAACAAGTTCAGAAGAATGTAAATTTTCAAAATTAAAAATCCATTCTAACAGAATTAGAATGGATTTTTCTACTTATAAATTGGCTGCGTCGTCTTCTTCTTTACTATTATTTAAAGCACTATGTTTTCGGCTATATAAGAAGTAAACCGCAATACCGATAATCATCCATACACCAAAACTAATCCAAGCCGTCCCGGATAATTGAAGCATTAAGTATAAACAAAAAATTACCGTTAACGCTGGTAAAAATGGTACAAGCGGCGCCTTAAATGCTCTTGGTAAATCAGGATGCGTTCTTCTCATTACAATAACAGCAACAGCTACAAGTGCAAAGGCTGATAAAGTCCCCATATTTACAAGATGCGCTAACACATTTAAATCTATTAATCCTGAAATAAGTGCTGCAATAATTCCCGTTGTCCACGTATTTAAAAACGGTGTTTTAAATTTCGGGTGAACTTTAGCAAGACGTTTCGGCAACAATCCATCTCTACTCATTGCATATGAAACTCGTACTTGCCCATACATCATAACTAACATTACTGTTGTGATTCCTGTAATTGCGCCTACTGAAATTACTCCCGCTAAACTATCTTGTCCAATAAATTGAAGTGCAAAAGCGACTGGATCTGATATATTCAACTGCCCGTATGGAACAATTCCTGTCAAAATAAGCGAAACGATAATATAAAGAGCCGTACAAATTAATAAAGATGCAATAATACCAATTGGTAAATCACGTTGTGGACGTTTCACTTCTTCTGCTGCCGTTGAAACTGCATCAAACCCTATAAATGCAAAGAACACTGTAGCAGCTCCAGCCATTACACCATCTAAGCCAAATGGCATAAAAGGCGTCCAGTTTTCAGGTTTCACATAATTAAAACCAGCAAAGATAAAAATAAGAACAACCGCTAGTTTAATAAATACCATAATATTATTTACACGTGCACTTTCACGAACACCTCTAGATAAAAGAACTGTCATCACTAAAATAATTAGAACTGCTGGCAAATCAATTATTCCACCCTTTCCTGTACCAGGGGCTGAGGAAAGAATGGTAGGAATATGAATTCCAAATCCCTTTAATAAAGATTGGAAGTACGCGGACCAACCATTTGCCACAGCAGAGGTTGCAAGTAAATACTCAAGCATTAAGTCCCATCCAATTAAAAATGCGAATACTTCTCCCATCGTCGCATATGTGTACGTGTACACACTGCCTGAGACAGGAACTGAAGAAGCAAATTCAGCATAACAAAATGCAGCAAAGGCACACGCTAACGCGGCTATCGCAAATGATAATATAATAGCTGGTCCAGAATGTTTCGCTGCTACCACGCCCGTTAGAACAAAAATACCCGTTCCAACAATTGCCCCGATTCCAAGCATCGTTAAATCTAGTGCGCCCAATGTTCTTGCTAACGTCTTTTGTTTACTCTCTTGCATTAACTTTGCAATAGGCTTCTTTTGAAAAATTTGCTTCATAGCATGCTCCTCCAAGTTTTAAATTTTCTGAAAATTTTTAATTCGCTTTTTCATTTTACTCATAGTACTTTTTCCAGTCAATACTTTTGTCGAAATAAGTAGAAACTCTTATGAATATGCACGATTTTTATCATTCTTTCTATATATCTTTCTATAACTTTTTTTGGTATTATTATACATGTCGATTCCATGAAAAAGGCATGCTCTGTTATTGAGCATGCCTTTTTTACTTATTTCACAGTATATGATCCCTCTTCAATCCAGCTATACATATATTTTTCATCTTCTGTTTCATGTGCTTGTTTTACAATACGAAGCGGCCGGAATGTATCTATCATAACAGCTAATTCAAGCGTTTCTTTTTTCCCTATACTCGCCTCTGTTTTCCCAGGATGTGGACCGTGAGGAATGCCGCTCGGATGAAGTGTAATAGACCCTTCCTCCACACCTTTTCGGCTCATAAAGTTACCTTCTACATAGTACAGTACTTCATCGCTATTCACGTTACTATGGTAATACGGTGCCGGAATAGATTCTGGATGATAGTCATATAAACGTGGTACGAAAGAACAAATAACAAAATTGTGACCCTCGAACGTTTGATGTACTGGAGGTGGCTGATGAATACGACCTGTGATTGGCTCAAAGTCCTCAACATTAAAGACCCACGGATATAAATAACCATCCCAACCAACAACATCTAACGGATGATGTCCTAAAACATGTTTATGCATATATCCCCTCGACTTTGTCATTACGACAAACTCACCTTTTTCATCATACGTCTCTAATTTTTCAGGACCACGAATATCTCTCTCACAAAACGGACTATGCTCTAGCAATTGTCCATATTCATTACGATAGCGACGCGGTGTTGTAATTTGACTATTTGCCTCTACAACAAGAAACTTAGTCTCTCCTTCATCTGGAATAACACGATAGATCGTTCCAATTGGAATTGTTACATAATCGCCTTTTCGATAATGAATCGTTCCAAACATCGTTTCAATTTTTCCTGTTCCGTAATGGACAAACAACATTTCATCGCCATCACCATTACGGTAGAAATAGTCCATTTTTTCTGTTGGGCTCACTACTCCGATTAATAAATCCTCATTCCCAAGTATAAAGTTTCTTCCGCTTACTGCATCACCACTTTTTTTATTTTCTTTCGTGCGAAAGTGACGATGAGAAAGAGCAACATCTTCTTCATACTGCAACTGACAAGAATGAGATAATGCCGCATGCCCTACTTCCGTTGGCATATAATGATGGTACAAAATAGATTGCGTACCAGAAAAACCTTTTGTTCCCATTACCTGCTCACGATAAAGCGACCCATCTTTTTTACGGAATTGTACATGTCGTTTATGAGGTAGCTCCCCCATGTGACGATAAAACATGCCCATCACCTGCTTCCCTTTCTATTTTGACCGTATTACGTAATGTACCTAAACCAGTAATCGTAAGTTCTACCACATCACCATCTTGTAGCCACTCTTCTGTGCCTAGTTCTAAAATGCAACCTGTTCCTACTGTTCCAGAACCAATCACATCGCCTGGATATAACGTAACGTCTTCCGAAGCACGTTCAATCATTTCAGCAAATGTATAGTAAATATCTCGGAAGTTCCCTTTTGATAATAGCTTTCCATTTACATGAGCAGTCATCTCTAACTCATAACGGTCACCATTACGATAAATATCTAGCTCCTCTTTCGTAACAAGGTACGCTCCTAATGAAGTTGCAAAATCTTTTCCTTTCGCTGGACCAAGTCCTACCTTCATTTCTGTTGCTTGTAAGTCCCTTGCACTCCAATCATTCATAATACAATAACCAAAAATGTATTCCTCTGCTTGCTCACGAGAAATATTTCTTCCTTCTTTCCCAATTACGCAAGCAATCTCTAACTCATAATCAAGTTTTTTAGATTTCTTCGGACTAATTACAACATCATCTGGACCAATTACAGCACGATGGTTCGTAAAATAAAAAACCGGAATATCGTACCATTCAGGTACAACATCTAACCCTCTTCGGCTACGTGCCGTTTTTACGTGCTGTTCAAATGCATAAAAATCCCTAATACTACTCGGATTAGGAATCGCTGCTGCTAATCGCACTTCCTCTAAAGAATATATGCCCTTTTCCGGATTATTAATATTACGCAACACTTCTACATACTCATCCGCTTTCTCTAAAAAGGCGAACATAGAAGAAGGTAATTTTCCACCACTAGCAAGATTCATATCGATTACTTTGTCACCTTCAAGCCATCCAGCTCGCATTTCTTTTGAAGGAAGACGAAATGTAACAAATTTCATCATGATTCCTCCTTATGAAAATGAAATTTCCACCAGCAAAAGAATGATTGCTGGTGGATATAAATTTTATAAATTCCCGCGACGCTCTTGTTCTCTTTCAATTGATTCGAATAACGCTTTAAAGTTTCCTTCTCCAAATCCACGAGAACCTTTACGCTGAATGATTTCAATAAATAAAGTTGGACGATCTACAATTGGTTTCGTAAAGATTTGTAGTAAGTATCCTTCATCATCGCGATCTACTAAAATCTTTAATTCTTTCAACTTATCAATTTCCTCATCAATTTTTCCAACTCGTGCAGTTAACTCATCATAATAAGTATCTGGTGTATCTAAAAACTCCACACCATTTGCACGTAGCGCTTCTACTGTTTTAACAATGTCATTTGTTAGTAAAGCAAGATGCTGTACACCTGCTCCATTATAGAACTCTAGATATTCTTGAATTTGTGATTTTCTCTTTCCATCCGCTGGCTCGTTAATAGGGAACTTAATACGACTTCCATTTGTCATAACCTTCGACATTAATGCTGAATACTCTGTACTAATATCATCATCATCAAAATGGATCATTTGTTTAAAGCCCATAACGTTCTCGTAATAACTAACCCACTCTTCCATCTTTTCAACATTACCAACTACATGGTCTACAGCAATTAAACCTGACTCTTCAAATGGAATATCAAACTCAGCCTTTTGGAATCCTGGCATAAATGTCCCTTTATAATTTTTACGCTCTACAAGCGTATGAATTGTATCACCATACGTACCAATAACTGCTTTTTTCAATGTACCGTTCTCATCTGTTAACTCTACAGGCGGAGCAATTGCGACGGCACCACGTTTCACCGCTTCTGAGTATGCTTTATCAACATCGTCAACAAGTAATGCCACATCTTTCACGCCATCACCATGAGTCTTTACAAACTCTGCAATACGATTGTCACTACTTAAAGCCCCAGACACAACGAAACGCATATTTTTTTGCACAAGAACATAAGATACTTTTTCACGATTACCAGTTTCTAATCCAGAGTAAGCCACAATTTTGAATCCGAATGCTCTCGCAAGATAGTAACTTGATTGCTTTGCATTTCCTACGTAAAACTCCAAATGATCTACATCACGTACTGGAAAAAAGTCCTCCATTTGTGCAGCTAGCGTATCCATAGATTTTTGTTTCATAAAATCCTCATCCCCCTGTAAATAGATTAAATGGTTCATACTTAAAACCAACCGAAAACGCTTCCAACATCAATTGATAGAAATTAGTTAGCAAGCTAACAAATTCTGACCTTTAAAATTTTCTATCTTTTCTGTCAAATTCCTCTTTTTTTCTTACATATAAAATTCGACTTTTTTCTCTTTAAAATAAAGGGGGCTATTCATACTTGAAGGGATATATAGAAGAAAAATAAAAAAGACTCCAACATATTAATTACTTACTAATATGCTAGAGTCTTTATTTTTTTTGAATGATTGTATTTATATGTCTCATACTAATACTTTTGCAAGGAATAGAATAAATGATGTTAATACTACCGCTCCACCTAATGATCCTAATAAATCTGTTTTTGTTACTTGTAACACTTGCTCACCGTTCATATTCCTCATTCTCCTTTCATTTTGTATAATGTAAAACTTCTATTATACTAATACACTTGATAGAAATACGATTAATGCTGTTAATACTACCGCTCCACTTGCTGATCCTACGAAGTCACCTTTTGTTACTTGTAATACTTGCTCTTTCATTTTGCATTCTCCTCTCTT
>NZ_JAQFUL010000083.1:0-21923 GCF_027716265.1 Bacillus cereus group sp. Bc031 | reverse complement strand
TTTTCTCTCATTATACAAGAAAGACCCTATAGAATAGACTTTTTTTTAAGTGTCTATTCTATAGGGTACATTTTAAACAGGGTCAATTCCTTTTTATATTTTCAAAATCATCTTCTGAAATGACTGTAAATCCATGTCTTTTGAATAAAGCAGTTGTTACCCCGTAACCAGTTTGTTTATTCCCGTTAAATTCTCCTGTATAAATTGTGGAACTACCACAAGAGGGACTGCGTTCTTTTAAAATAATATATTCTGGGCGCAAATCTTTCATTTGTTCTAATGCTTTATAAGCACCATTTACAAAAGCTTCCGTGACATCTTCACCGTCTTTTGTCATCACTTTCGCTTTTCCATCCAAAACGTCATCGCCATTCCCGCCAATAATTTCAGCTGAGGGACGAGGCGTTGGCAATCCTCCTAATACTTCGGGGCAAATGAGGAGTGTCTCTTCTTGTTGCAGCAAATCCCCTATTTTTGAAACGAGATTGTCATTTCCATCATACCGACAAGCGATACCACCTAAACAAGCGCTAATTACGATCATATTTTCATCTCCACTAAAAAAATATTAAATAGCACGCCAAATCCCCTTCCTGCCTCTTACTTATAAATGAGGTGATAAAAATGGGAAGCTTATATAACTTAATGAAACCATATAGTGAATTTCGAAGTAAAGAAGAGTTTAATACATATCAAAAACAAGTTTTGAAATGCTACCGATTTCAATTGAATAAAACAGATGCTACCATTATTCATTTTTTAGGAAAGTATGCAGTGAATGAGAAACAGAAAACAGTGGGGGTTGCTTGTCCGTTAATGGAGACGATTGCGACGAATGTTGGAAAAAGTATTCGTACAGTACGCCGCTCCATTGCAAAGTTAGAGGAACTAGGAATTATAAAGCGTGTTGCAACGAAAGAAAGACATAAACGCGGCGGGTATAGTGCGAATTTATATGTATTTCTTATATCTGCAATTGACCGCATGGATGACCGTATGAAATTGTCCGCATGTGAAAGTGAGAATGATGTAGCTGGCTGTAGTGGAATGGGGCAAAAATATGAGGGGGAAACAATTCTTTCTAAAAACATTCCACAAATAAAAGAGAATAGAAAAGGAACGTACGAGCTTGATGAGACGTATTGCCGTCATGATATACCGAAGCCTTTTATATATGCACTTCTGCCGATGACGAGTAATCCGAAGAAGATTAATATATTTTGGAGTAAGGTGGAGCTTGCTTATAAAAAGAGCGGATTATTAGAGCAAGGTGTTTTACTGGAGCAAATATTAGCTGATGAAGAAGTGTATGGAAATTTCATTTGGCGCGTAAAAAGTGTTGTGAGAGCGTATAAATACGGAGAAATCCGTAAAAATGTGAAGGCTCTTTTATATAGTACAGTGCGAGATTTATTTTTAGAGGTTGGATTAGAATGGGGAGCAGCTGTGAGAAGAAGTAAAGGGATACCGTTATTTGATCCGTTTAAAAAGGAGCCATGCGTAAATGCATGACTCCAAGTAGTTAATCAAACTTTCTTACAACTGGAACACGAATCGCTACAAATAGTACGAAGACGATAACGGCGATTGCACCACTTTTCATAACGGTTACGATTGGAATTCCTATTGCAAGCGCGATTGATGTGAATGCATAAGAGAGCGGGATAAAGCCCATTGATGATAGCATAAGCAAACTCATTACACGTCCCATCATTTCTTCTTTTACTGTCGATTGAATCATCGCCATAAGCGGAACGATAGCCATTGCGATTGTAATACCGTAAAACATGCCAGCTAATAGTGCTTGCCATAGTACAGTGCTAAAGTTGATGGATAAGAAGAAGACACCAGACAGTAGCATCATGATAATGCAAAATAGACCGCGTCTACGATTAATATTTTTTAAACCGACAATGACTGCGCCTATTGCCATTCCGCCTCCTACAGATGCTTCTAAGTAACTGAATTGAAGCGAGTCACCGTGTAGAACATTTTTAATGAAAAGCGGGAAACCGACTTGCATCGGACCGATTAAAAATAAGTTTAGAAAGGCGCTACAAATAAGGAAAGTTGAAAGGAATGGAGATTCCTTTACATATAAAATTCCTTCTTTAATAGAAGTGAACATGCTTTTGCCTGTATTTTGCTGCTCTGGCATCGTAAATTGTATTTTTTGAACGAGTATGGCTGCGACAATGAGTAATAAAATTGTAATCGAGAAAATCGTTTCATAGTTCGTAAATTTAATAAGAATGCCGCCAAGTACAGGGCCTAAGATGACCGATGCTTGGTTTGTCATTTGTGTAAGTGAGTTTGCTTGTGTTAAACGGTTTTTTTCTACAAGTTCAGGCAAGATAGATCCATCAGCCGACCAGAAAAAAGCATCAGCAAGTCCAAAGAATAAAGCGAATAAAGCAAATGTATATAGTGTTACATCACCTACGATGAACCATGTAAGGATAGTTGCGACGAGAATAGCACGAACAATATTAGAATAAAACATAATGTTTTTTTTCGGGAATTTATCAGCTACAGCGCCGCCGATAATCATAAAAATAAGCCTTGGAACACTAAGAGCTACGAAAACAACACCGAGTGATGCTTCAAGGTTTAATGTTTTTGCTATGTACCACGTTTGTGAAAAAGTAAAAAAGGCTAAAGCGAAACTTGAAAAAAGAGTAGCTGCCCAAAGAAAAAGGAAATTCGTATTTTTTAATAACGGTTTTCCGCTTCCTTCTAAAGCAGATTTATTTTGTTGTAGTTCCTCCATATTGCTTCCTTTCTATGCGACAAATTTAAACTAAAAAACTTGTTAACAATCACTTTATCCCGCGTTAACGGGCAGTAAACTCCCACCTCAAAATTTGGCTCGAGCAAAGAAGTTAGGTGGGAGACTAACTGCCCGTAAACGTCCGATTGGTGAGGGCTAATACTCAGTGGTGGGGGATGAATACCCCCCCCACCACTGAGTATAGTTTCACTTTATACAGTTTCTAATATTTCTATACTGCACTTTCTCATTGTAGACAATTATGTTGGATTTGCACAGTGGCTATTTAACGACAAAAAAGAAGATACCATTTGGTATCTTCTTTTTTGTCGTTTAGGCTAATGCAATATAAATATCCAATTGTGCGTTGTTTGGATCTGTTGCTTTTTCATCGTATAGCTCGAAGTCTATTGTGAAAGCACGTTTATTTTCTTTTGACCATTTCCAAATATAGTCCCAAGCCTCGCAAACGACTTCAGCAACCGGTCCCTTTCTCGTTGTAAATACCGCATACGTAGCGGCAGGTATTGTTAAAGTTGTCATATTTGCAGGAACGTCTTCTAATGAAGAAACAGGCATGCCAATTGTGTATTTATATGTACCCGTTTCATCTGATTCGTAATTTGAGTAGAAAGCGAATGTTTCTTTCGTTTGTTGATTTGGAATGTGGTGCATGATTTGTTCTTGGAAGTACCGGTTCCAAAGCCCGGGAATTTTCCCTTCAGTAGATGCCTCTTTTTCGTTGGTCGTCGTAATCGAAATGCCGATTGCTTGGAAAGCTTCTTTTTTTACGATAGTAGGTTCTTTCATTTTTAAATATCCCCCTTATTGAATAGAACGTTTGTTCTTATTTATTGTAACATATTTTGGAAGGGAACGATAGCGTAATAAAAAAGAACTCCTTCGCATAAAAGGAGTTCTTTTCATTTCTATATTAAAACATACTAGAGCTATGCATCGGTTGAAGTTTTGCGTTTGGATCGAAGTAAGCTTTCGCATTGTTTACTGCAGTTGGTGCTTCACCGAAGCCGCAAGCAATGAGTTTTACTTTTCCTTCATATGTACAAATGTCACCAGCAGCGTAAATACCAGGAATATTTGTTTCCATTTTCGAGTTCACGAGAATGCTGTTTTTTTGTATATCTAAGCCCCAGTTTTTAATTGGGCCAAGAGAAGAAACGAAGCCGTAGTTTACGATTACATCATCAACATCGATGATAATTTTTTCTTCCGTTTTTACATGCTGAAGAACGACTTGTTCAATTTTGTCATCACCAATGAGTTCTACTGGAACGTATGGTGTGCTTACTTCTGCACGAGAGTTCATTAAGCTTTCTACGCTATGTTCATGCGCGCGGAATTTATCACGGCGATGAACGATTGTAACTTTGTCAGCGATCGGCTCTAACATCATTGTCCAGTCAACAGCTGAATCGCCGCCGCCAAATACTACGACGCGCTTACCAGCAAATTTATTCATATCATCAACGAAATAATGTAAGTTTTTCTTTTCATACTTTGCTGTTCCTTCTAATTCTAAGCGGCGTGGTTGGAAAGCACCATTGCCAGCAGTAATAATAACTGATTTAGAATAGTGAGTTTGCTTATTCGTAACAAGTTTAAATATACCGTCAGCTTGTTTCTCAAGCGTATCAACAGCTTCTTCTAAACAAACGGTTGGATCAAATTTCTTCATTTGCTCTTTTAAGTTATCAACTAATTCTTGTGCGCGCACTTTCGGGAATCCGGCTACATCATAAATGTATTTTTCAGGATAGAGCGCGGATAATTGTCCTCCAAGCTGAGGTAAGCTTTCAATAATTTTTACACTTGCTTGTCTCATACCACCATAAAATGCTGTGAATAGTCCTGTTGGCCCACCACCAATAATTGTTATGTCGTAAACTTTTTGATTTTCTGCCACTTTCATTCCCCCTATAGATGGAATTTTGATATTGATTTCATATATTGTTCATATGTACACGAAAATCCTGCAAATGATGATACTTTCAAATAAATGATAGCATATTTGAGTGCATAATACTTCTGAAAACGACTGAATTGTGTGTAAGTTTTCGCATAGATGTTTTTTACATTGTATAAAATATACAGAAAGGAAAATACATGAAAAAAAGGCTGAAAAACCCTTGAAAACGCTATGTTATTTTAAAATATTGATAATTCTCCAGACGCTTGAATTCTGGAATAAAACCGACTAATATAGGGAAGTATTATGTTAAATTTCTATGACAAAATTCGTACGATTTTTTGACTGCGTTTTGTTATGATATAGAATGTGATAAATTCCACATTCTTGACAAATAGAGTTTTTAGTACTTGGTATTATTTTTCATTACTATTATATAAAGAAAAGGGTTGTGATTTGGTGAAGACTCCAAAAATCGTAGTTTTAGGTGCAGGTTATGGCGGGATGATTACGACTGTTCGTCTGCAAAAAGCATTATCTGTAAATGAAGCTGAAATTACGTTAGTAAACAACAACAGCTATCACTACCAAGCGACTTGGTTACACGAGAGCGCAGCTGGTACATTACAAGATGAAAAAATCTGTCTAGATATTCAAGACGTTATTGATACAAATAAAGTGAACTTTGTACAAGATACAGTAGTAGAAATTAAAGCAGCTGAAAAACGCATTATCTTAAAAGACGGCGAGTTAGAATATGACTACTTAGTAATCGGTCTTGGTTTCGAATCAGAAACATTCGGAATTACAGGATTAAAAGAGCATGCATTCTCAATCGCTAACATTAATGCAACTCGTCAAATTCGTGAGCATATGGAAGCTAGCTTCGCTAAATATGCAGACGAAAAGCGCGATGAGTTAGTAACAATCGTTGTTGGTGGTGCTGGATTTACTGGTATCGAGTACGTAGGTGAGCTTGCAAACCGTGTTCCTGAACTTTGCAAACAGTACAATGTACCACGTGAAAAAGCACGTATTATCTGTGTAGAAGCTGCTCCAACAGCACTTCCAGGTTTCGATCCAGCATTAGTAGAATACGCTGTGAAACAACTTGAGAAAAAAGGTGTAGAATTCCGCATCGGTACAGCAATTAAAGAAGCAACTGAAGAAGGTATTATCGTTGCAAACGGTGATGATACTGAATTAATTAAGTCTGAAACGGTAGTTTGGGCTGCAGGTGTTCGTGGTAACGGTATTGTGGAAGAGTCTGGCTTTGAAGCAATGCGCGGACGTGTAAAAGTTGATGAGTACATGCACGCTCCAGGATACGAAGATGTATTCATGGTTGGTGACGCAGCGTTAATCATTAACGAAGAAATTAACCGTCCATACCCACCAACAGCACAAATCGCAATTCAACAAGGTTACAACATTGCGCACAACTTAACTGTGTTAGTTCGTGGTAAAGGCGAAATGAAGAAATTCGTATTCGACAATAAAGGATCTGTATGTTCTTTAGGTCATGACGATGCAATGGGCGTTGTTATGGGCAAAAAGTTAACAGGTTGGAAAGCTTCCTTCATGAAGAAAGTGATTGATAACCGTTACCTATTCTTATTAGGTGGACCTTTATTAGTTCTTAAAAAAGGTAAATTAAAATTCTTTTAATATATAGTAGAAAAAGCAGAAACGGCTAAGAGCTGTTTCTGCTTTTTTCATTTAAAAAATATAGTATAATATATAAAAAGAAAGAATATTCTGTCCGTTCTAATAGAGGAGGGTATGACATCATGGAGAAGCGAGGAAAAGTATGGTTAGCTGTCAGTGGCCTAGTAGCTACAAAAGATGGCAGGTGGTTATTCGTTAAGAAGAAATACAGTGGGTTAAAGGGGAAATGGTCTTTACCGGCTGGTTTTGTAAATGAAGGTGAGACCGTTGATGAAGCTGTGAAACGTGAAGTGTTAGAAGAGACAGGTATTGTCGCTCATGTGAAGGGGATCATTGGTGTTAGATCCGGCGTAATTCGCAATGAGATTAGTGATAATATGATTATTTTCCTTTTGGAGCCTGAAGGGGAAGAGATTATTGTACAGGAGAAGGAATTGTCTGAAGTAGCGTTTCTACATCCAGATACGATTGCGGACGATCCAAATACGTCTGTACTTATTACATATTTGTTAGAAAGACAATCAGAATTACATCTTGAAATGGACAAAACATTAAATCCAGGAGAGCAGTTTGGTTATACAGCCTATCACGTATTTACGGCACATACGAAGGAGAGGGAGAAAGAGTGAGTATACCGGTATTACTTATTTCAATGATGTTATTTTTCATTTTGTTTTTTGGAATTGGATTTTTACTCAACATGATATTGCGAGCGACATGGGTAATGGTTATTGTATATCCGATTGTTTGTATGCTTATTATTAATAAGGCGAGTATGTGGGATTATTTTTCAAAGCCAAAAGAAACATTCTCTTCATTTGGGACAAGTGTATCGCATTTAGGACAAGCAGATGTGTTTATTTTATCTACTGGATTGATTGGTGCTGCTTTAGCGGGAATCGTTATTAAGAAACTTCGGAAAAGCGGATATCAAATGTTTTAATCTCCAATGCAATTGGAGATTATTTTTTTGCATATTCTTTCATCGTATAGGGAATGATTAACGATGAAGGAGTGTGGCATATAAAAATGTTAAAACGATATTGTATTCGCATTATGATGACTTGTTTACTTGCAATTGCATTATGCGTAACATGGAATGCTTTCACAGGAGTTTCTTTATTAGAGATTGTAAAGAAATATGAGGGAACGAGTGCAAAAGAAGTACATGCAGCAGAAGTTAAGAGAAATGTTGCTCCGAGTAAAGAAGTGATAAATGCTTTAGAGCAGGCAAACGACTGGTCTAAATATCGTTCAATTGAAATGACTGCAACAGGTTATACGTCGGGAATTGAGTCAACTGGTAAGAGGCCGGGACATCCGGAGTATGGTATTACATATTCAGGTGTTAAGGCGAAACGGGATTTATATTCCACAATTGCAGCAGACTTACGCGTATTCCCAATTGGAACAATCTTATTCGTACCAGGTTATGGGTATGGTGTAGTAGCTGATAAGGGCGGTGCAATAAAAGGAAACCGTCTTGATTTGTACTATGATACAGTGAAAGATGTTTATAGCCAATGGGGTAAGAAAAAAGTAAATGTATATGTAGTTAAGATAGGAAATGGTAAGTTTTCAGAAGAAGAGTTAACGATGTTAAACCAAGATGAGACGATGCAAGTGTTTCGTGGTCAATATTTAAAACAAAGGTAGTCTAGTGGTAAGTACGCTAGACTTTTTTTATTTTATATAGGGTATAACAGAAGTTAGAATTGTCGCATTTTATCGAAAATAAAGTTATAATAAAGATAGAGTAGAGAAATTTAGGGGGTCTGAACATGTTTTACGTACAAAAAGAATTAGCAAGCCATGAAGCGGTGATTGTTGCCTTATTTGAAGAAGAGCAAACGAGTAGTTTTGTACAAGAACTGGACAAAGCGTTTGAAGGACAATTACAAGTTTTATTAGAAGAGAAAGAACTTTCTACGAAGAAGAAAGCTATTTCAAAAGTACATAGTTTAGGAAAAACAGATGTGAAACGTTATTATTTCGTTGGTTTAGGTAAGAAAGAATCTTATACGACAGAAACATTACGTTCGGCTCTTGGTAAGACGTTTAAAACACTGCAAGCAGCAAAAGTACAAGATGCAGCAATCTTACTTGATTCTTTCGTAACAGAGAAATTAGACGCGATTGATGTCGCTCATATTGCGGCAGAAGTACAAGGCCTTGGTACATATGAGTTACAAACGTATAAATCAGATAAAAAGGATCGTGTAGAGTTAGAGAAGTTTACGGCTATTACAGCGGAAGATGCACAGGAAATTGAAGCGGCATTAACAGTTGGCTACGTACATGGACGTGCAACAAATTCAGCTCGTACACTTGTAAATATGCCGCCAAACGTATTAACAGCGACGAAGCTTGCTGAGTATGCTGTTGAGTTAGCGGAGAAGTATGATATGGATTATAAAGTTCTTGAGAAAGAAGAGATGGAAGAGCTTGGTATGGGTGCGTTACTTGCAGTAAACCAAGGTAGTGTAGAGCCACCAAAAATGATCGCTCTTATTTATAAAGGAAAAGAAGAGTGGACAGATGTTATTGGATTCGTTGGAAAAGGAATCACATATGATACAGGTGGTTATTCTTTAAAACCACGTGAAGGTATGGTCGGTATGAAAGGTGATATGGGCGGTGCAGCTGCTGTATTAGGTGCGATGGAAATTATCGGTGAACTTCGCCCAGAGCAAAATGTGATCGCTGTTATTCCATCAACGGATAACGTTGTAAGTGGTACCGCATTTAAGCCAGACGATGTAATCACATCTATGAGCGGAAAAACAATTGAAGTATTAAATACAGATGCAGAAGGTCGCTTAGCATTAGCTGACGGTATTACGTATGCGAAAAAATTAGGTGCAAACTATTTAATTGATGTTGCGACATTAACAGGTGGTGTAATTGTTGCACTTGGAAATCATACGACAGGTGCAATGACAAACAATGAAGAGTTGTTTGAGCAAGTGCTAGAAGCATCTATGGAAACAGATGAATCAATTTGGCAATTACCGATTTTTGATCGTGATAAAGAACGCGTGAGAAACAGTAAGTTTGCTGATTTAAATAACTCACCAGGCCGCGAAGGACATGCGGTTATGGCAGGTACATTTCTAGGTGAATTCGCTGAAGATACACCTTGGGTACACTTAGACATCGCTGGAACATCTGAATCATCAGGAGCGCATGATTTAGGTCCAGCTGGAGCAACAGGTGCAATGGTACGTACACTTGCAACGCTTGTTGAACGTTTCGGCGAAGAATAAGATCGTAAGAGAGGGCTGTTCCTACATTTTGGAACAGCCTTTTTTATTGATATATGTGGTGTTACGGCCGGTGTAATTTCACTTTATAAAGAAATCGTATATAACGTTCCGTTTAAAGCAAAGGAAGTGCGGCCCGTTTCTTCAGAGACAACTAAAATAAGGGCATCGCTTTTTTCTGATAAGCCAATTGCAGCTCTGTGACGTGTTCCTAGTTCAGGATCAACTTCTGTGCTTTTCGTGAGCGGAAGAATATTGGCAGCTGAGACAATATGATTATTTTTAACGAGAACGGCTCCATCATGAAGAGGGTTACCTGGATAAAATATTGATTCGAGTAATGGTGCGGTTAAATGAGCGTTTAATGTCGTTCCAGTTTGAATGAAAGCTTCAAGCGTCTCGTTTCGTTCCACAACGATAAGAGCGCCATGTTTTCGGGCGCTTAAATGTTGGATAGCTGTCGTAATAAAAGATGAACTTTCCGTATAAGGTGATAAATATGCTTGAATATAGTATGTAGCTGCCAATGTTTGTACATTTGCTAACATATGATGAATATCTTCCATTTTGCATAAAATACATTCGTCTTCTTTATCGATTGCGCTCCTCATAATCGATAGTTCTTTTTCAGCAATTTCAATCATTTGCTTTGTTTGTATTTTGAGCTCTTCTGACAAGCCCCATTCGCGCATAATCCTCATTCCCTTTAGTGGAGTATTTAACAATAGTGTATACAAATATTCCTAGTAAAATCCTGCTAGATTTTATAAAATATTGAGATACAGCATGTTTTTTTCATATAATAAAGGTATGACGAGCGAGAGGAGAGAGAAGAATGAATTGGAAACAAGAATTTAATCGCTGGCTTTCTTACGCACAATTAGATGCAGAATTAAAAGAACAGCTAGAAAATATGAAGCAAGATGAGAAGAAAATCGAGGATAGCTTTTATAAAAATCTAGAGTTTGGCACAGGTGGTATGCGTGGTGAACTTGGTGCTGGTACGAACCGTTTAAACGTATATACAGTTCGTAAAGCGACAAAAGGATTAGCAAGCTTTATCGAAAAGTTAGGTGAGGAAGCGAAAAAACGCGGTGTTGTTGTAGCATATGATTCTCGTCATAAGTCACCTGAGTTCGCAATGGAAGTTGCTGCTACACTAGGTGCACACGGCATTACAACATATGTGTTTGAAAGCTTACGTCCAACGCCAGTGCTTTCTTTCGCAGTTCGTCATTTACATACAGTGAGTGGAATCGTTCTTACTGCAAGTCATAATCCGCCTGAATATAACGGTTATAAAGTATACGGTGAAGATGGTGGACAGTTGCCTCCGAAAGAAGCTGATGAATTAATTAGCTACGTAAACGCAGTAGAAGACGAGTTAACAGTTGAGGTTGCTAATGTGGAGCAATTAAAAGCTGACGGTTTATTACATATTATTGGACAAGAAGTCGATGATGCATATGCTGCAGAATTGAACAATGTCATTATTAATAAAGAAATGGTGGAAAAGGCCGGCAAAGATTTAAAAATCGTCTTCACACCACTACACGGAACATCAAATATTTCTGTACGCCGTGGTTTAAAAGAAGTTGGATTTACAGATGTAACAGTTGTAAAAGAGCAAGAGTTACCAGATCCGAACTTCTCTACAGTAAAATCACCGAACCCAGAAGAGCATGCAGCATTTGAATATGCAATTCGTGAAGGTGAGAAGGTAGGAGCGGATGTGTTAATCGCAACGGATCCTGACGCAGATCGCCTTGGTGTAGCAGTTCGTAATCACGATGGTGAGTTCCAAGTATTAACTGGTAACCAAACAGGTGCATTAATGCTTGATTACTTATTATCTCAAAAGAAAGAAAACGGAACGCTACCAGAGAACGGTGTCGTATTAAAAACAATCGTAACGTCTGAAATTGGTCGTACAATCGCGAAAGCATACGGTTTAGATACAGTTGATACGTTAACTGGATTTAAATTTATCGGTGAGAAAATTAGACAGTATGAAGAAAGCGGACAATATGAATTCCAATTCGGTTATGAGGAAAGCTATGGTTATTTAATCCGCCCATTCTGCCGTGATAAAGATGCAGTACAATCTGTTCTATTTGCATGTGAAGTAGCTGCGTACTACAAATCACAAGGTAAAACGTTATACGATGGTCTATTAGAAGTGTTTGAGAAGTACGGTTTCTTCCGTGAAGATCTTGTATCGTTAACGCTAAAAGGAAAAGATGGAGCGGAAAAAATCCAAGAGATGATGGCAACATTCCGTGAAAATCCTCCGAAAGAAGTAGTGGGCTTAACAGTCGTGGCAGTTGAAGACTATAAAGCAAGCATCGTTACATCTTTACAAGATGGACATAAAGAAGAGATTCACTTACCGAAATCAAATGTGTTAAAATATCAATTAGAGGATGGTTCATGGTTCTGCCTACGTCCATCTGGAACTGAACCGAAGATTAAGTTCTACTTTGGTGTAAAAGATAGTTCTTTACAAAATAGTGAACAAAAGTTACTTACTATTAAAGAAGATATTATGAATCGTTTATAATATAAAGTAATTTTAAGTAGTAAGGAACAAAAGGGAGCGAAATCTCCCTTTTGTTTTATGTAGGAAATGATTGCTATTGATTCCGACAGGAGAGAGGGTATTTTGTGATGAAAAAAGTAAGAAAAGCGATAATCCCAGCAGCTGGATTAGGAACACGTTTTTTACCAGCAACGAAAGCGATGCCGAAAGAAATGTTACCGATTGTTGATAAACCAACTATCCAATACATTGTAGAAGAAGCAGTAAAATCAGGAATCGAAGATATTATTATCGTTACTGGTAAAACGAAGCGTTCTATTGAAGATCATTTTGATAATGCATTTGAGTTAGAGCAAAACTTATTAGAAAAGAAAAAGTATGAGTTACTTGAAAAAGTACAGGCTTCTTCAAAAATGGTAGACATTCACTACATTCGTCAAAAAGAACCAAAAGGATTAGGTCACGCTGTTTGGTGTGCGCGTAAATTCATTGGTGATGAGCCATTCGCTGTTTTATTAGGTGATGATATCGTTCAAGCTGAAAAACCATGTTTACGTCAATTAATTGAAGAATATGATAAAACGCTTTCTTCTGTTATTGGCGTACAAACGGTTCCAGAAAATGAAACACACCGTTACGGAATTATCGATCCGTTAGAGCAGGAAGGACGTCGTTACCAAGTTCGCAATTTCGTTGAGAAACCAGCAGCAGGTACAGCACCTTCAAACTTAGCAATTATGGGACGTTACGTTTTAACACCTGAAATCTTCATGTTCTTAGATCAGCAACATGTTGGTGCTGGTGGCGAAATTCAGTTAACAGATGCAATCCAAAGCTTAAATGAAATTCAACGTGTATTTGCTTACGATTTCGAAGGAAAGCGCTACGATGTAGGTGAAAAGCTAGGATTCGTTCAAACAACAATCGAAATGGCACTGCAACACCCAGAATTACGTGATGACATGGTTGCAATGATGAAGAAAATTTTAGAAGAACAAGCGAATCAAGAGTCTTAATAAAAAAAGAGTTATTTCAGCAAGCTGAAATAACTCTTTTTTTATTAAGAAATCGTCGAATGAGAATGCTGATAAGCAGAACGACGCACAGCATAGTATATGCGAGGTGCGATAATAGCACCGATAATTGTAAATGCAATATCTTTTACTGCAAACCACATCATAATCATCCAAGCAGCTTTATAGCTCATATTACCGCCCATAAAGAGATTGACTGCCCCGTACATGTAAGTAGTACCGATAATATAAGTTAAAATGATTCCTGTGAAAGAGGCAGTTGCAAATGTACGAAATGTTGGTTTTTCCTTTTGTTCTACGAGTTTTCCTGATACGTAAGCAACGATAATAAATGCGATAATAAAGCCACCAGTAGGATCTAAAAGTGCTCCAAATCCAGCTTTGAAGTTAGCGAAGATTGGTGCACCTGCTACTCCAACTAGCATGTAAACAGTCATTGATAATGCACCAAGTCTACTTCCAAGAAGAAGCCCTGCTAAAATTGCGAAAAATGGTTGCATAGATAATGGGATGCCCGCTACTTGCAGGAATGGTGCCCAAGATACAATATTTGCACCAATGGCCATAAGAGCGACGAACATGGCGGCTAATGCTAAATCTAAAACATGAAATCTCCTCATAATGTTAACCTCCTGTTGTTTTTAAGTTAACATTATCGTAGCGAAACTATTTACTTGTTGTCAATTAAAATATTTTGATAAGAAGGCTTCAAATACTCTCTTAGCAACGTATATGGAATACGAAATTGTGGAATGCCGCTTGAATAAGGCGCAATTTCATATAAAGGGAAATAAATGACGAGATTGTTCGGTCCTAAAAAGAAGTGAAACTTTTTCGTGCTCATGACTTTTTCAGTTGCATCAGGAAAATAAATACTTTCATTTTGTTTAATTTGTCTTACAATTTCAGCACGAATTACGTCTTTATATTTATCTTCTTGTTGAAATAAATCGTCTAAGTGTAGTAACTTTTTTTCTTTTAAATCAAATGTGTTAGCCTTCCACGTATAAAGACCGTGTGCTCCGCCTGTATATTGATAGTAATTCAAATATAGGCTGAGCAAAGGTGATTTATTTAAGGAGACTTTATAATCAACATTCGCCACGTACGGATGAAATGGTGTACTAGATCCTTCTGTTTCTTTATAATATTTTTTTGCGTCTTTTTCTAATTTTGTTTTAAATTTTTCAGTAGATTTTTTGTAATAGAAATTTAGCTTATTTTGAAACTTAGAATCGGAAAAGTTATGAAACGAAGGCCTATTGATTTGATATTCTATATAAGGTTTCTTACCTTTTTGCGTGACAGTCTGAACATCGATTGTCAGGTTGGATGCTTTGGCTGCTAGTGCACAATTTGGTACAATAGTCAGCAAGGAGAACATAAGCGATAGTATAAAAAATTTCTGTTTCATTTAGGTGAAACCTCCTTATATAAGTGTTATACGTAGTTTGAAAGTAAATAGGTAAAATTATACATTTAATTAAAGTGAGAGAAGGGGGAAACGATATGGCAAAAACTTTAATGGATTCGCTTGGAATTGAGTTGTTAGAGATGACAGAAGATAAGGTAGTTGCTACGATGCCTGTTGATGAACGTACACATCAGCCGTTTGGTTTTTTACATGGTGGTGCATCTCTTGCGTTGGCGGAAACAGTAGCAAGCGTCGGTTCATACAATTTAATTGATCAAGAGAAATGTATTTGCTTCGGTCTAGAAATTAATGCAAACCATATTCGCTCAAAGAAAGATGGAATTGTAACAGCAATCGGAACACCGATACATAGAGGAAACTCAACGATGGTTTGGGATGTACGTATCATTGATGAGAATGACGATTTATTATGTATTTCAAGATGTACAGTAGCAATTAAAGAAAAACGTGAAAAGTAAAAAAAGAGGCTGCTCTAATGAGCAGCCTCTTTTTCTTATAATTAGAACTGGATTTTCTTCTCTAAGAAACCTTTTAGTTCGCTAATTGGCATACGCACTTGTTCCATTGTGTCACGGTCACGTACTGTAACAGCTTTGTCTTCAACTGAGTCGAAGTCATAAGTGATACAGAATGGTGTACCGATTTCGTCTTGACGACGGTAACGTTTACCGATAGAACCAGTTTCGTCAAAGTCTACCATGAAGTCTTTAGCTAGTTCTGCAAATACTTCAGTAGCACCTTCAGATAGCTTTTTAGATAATGGTAAGATCGCTGCTTTGTATGGTGCTAAAGCAGGGTGGAAACGAAGAACTGTACGAGAATCGTTTTCTAATTGCTCTTCTTCATATGCATCACATAAGAACGCTAATGTTACGCGGTCAGCACCTAAAGATGGCTCGATGCAGTACGGTACGTAACGCTCATTCGTTTGTGGATCAATATAGTTAAAGTCTTCGTTAGAGTGTTCCATGTGACGTTTTAAATCGAAGTCTGTACGAGATGCAACGCCCCATAGTTCGCCCCAACCGAATGGGAATTTGAATTCAATGTCAGTTGTTGCGTTACTGTAGTGAGATAATTCCTCTTCACCGTGGTCACGAAGACGCATGCTTTCTTCAGTCATACCAAGTGAAAGTAACCAGTTCTTACAAGTTTCACGCCAGAATGCGAACCACTCTAAATCTTCACCAGGCTTACAGAAGAATTCAAGTTCCATTTGTTCGAATTCACGTGTACGGAATGTGAAGTTACCAGGCGTGATTTCGTTACGGAAGCTCTTACCGATTTGGCCAATACCAAATGGAAGTTTTTTACGCATAGAGCGTTGTACGTTTTTGAAGTTTACGAAAATACCTTGTGCTGTTTCTGGACGAAGGAAGATTTCGTTTGTGCTAGACTCTGTAACACCTTGGAATGTTTTGAACATTAAGTTGAACTGACGGATTTCAGTGAATTCTTCACTACCGCAATCAGGACATTTTACTTCATGTTCTTTCATTAAGTCAGCCATTTGGTCGAAAGTAAGACCATCAACAACCATTTCGATGCCTTTTGCATCTAATGCATCTTCAATTAATTTGTCTGCACGGTGACGCGCTTTACATTTTTTACAGTCGATCATTGGATCGTTGAAGTTACCAACGTGACCAGAAGCGATCCAAGTTTTTGGGTTCATTAAAATAGCAGCGTCTAAACCAACGTTGTATGGAGATTCTTGAATGAATTTTTTCCACCAAGCTTTTTTAACGTTATTTTTTAATTCGATTCCAAGTGGACCGTAATCCCAAGTGTTTGCAAGACCACCGTAAATTTCAGAACCAGGGAAAACAAAACCGCGATGTTTCGCTAAGTTTACTACTTGTTCCATTGAATACATAATAAAATCCTCCTTTTGAAAGTTAACGTATTGGCGATGACGTGCTCAGGTAACTTGTGAAACGAGCAGTATATGCTTTGAAAAACATAAAAAAACGCTCATCCCAAGGCTTAATTGCCTAGGGACGAGCGTTTGCCCGCGGTTCCACCCTAGTTGATACACAAAAGGTGCATCCACTTTATCACGTATTGCTCGAGACTGCCGTTTCCTTGCGGCTTCAGGCTTTCACTATCCCTGAATCGCTTTTTGTGCAAGTACTTATAAGTCCGTCATCGCTACTTATATTAATAATAATGAACATATTCTAACACGTTCTTTTTTAAATCTCAATAGAGGAACGCGTCTATCTATGATAGAGTCTCGCCTATTTTTTCGTTATTTATTCCGTAATTTTGTTTAATGTGCTTAATTGCTTCACGCCTGCTGAGTGGAGCAAGCTCGTTATTTTGCACGTATTCCCAAACGACATCGGGCTTTGTTTTTGCATATTCACGAAGGACCCATCCAATCGCTTTTTGAATGAAAAATTCTTTTGAAGAATGTAGTTGTCCAATAACCCAAAAAAGAAGTTCTTCATCCATCTTTTGTTTATATTTTAGCTGGAATAAAATAGCGGCGCGTTGTAACCATATGTTATCTGATGCAATCCATTTTGGAATATAGGCAGAAATCAATCCGGGATGTTGTAAAAAAATATTGCCTAAAAATGTAGGGACGATGCTATCGACAGTGTCCCACCAAGATTTTGTTACAATAAGTTCTTCTAAGAAGGGAATATGCGTTTCGTTTATATGCTTTTTATATTTTTGCATTATATCGAGTGCGGCTGCCTGAAATTCTCGTTCTGGTAAATCCCAAAGCTCACGTACGATAATTTGGAAGTCTTTTGGATCTGGGAGAGTATGTATTTGGATGACGTCTTTTAATAATTGTCTTCTTTCAGGTGTTTGAATACCGAGAAATGGGAAGTGATTTTTCATATAACGTGCCATCGGTTCTGCTTTTTCCGGATTTTTGTGAGCTATGAAATGCTCTTGTAATGTTTTTACAAATGGATGCATCGGTTGTTCTCCTCTCTTATTATGTTACTCCTATTATTATACAGAGAGTTTGGTTGAATTTTAAAACATAACTTGCAATGCAATGAAATATGTTGAGAGTAGAGAGGAGAGGATAAGATGGAAGATCAAGGCTTACTAGCAGGTTTCTTTGCTCTTAGTTTTGCGTTTATTCTTGTTATATTGATTTGGGCAGTTATTGCGTATTTGTTAAAGGCTTTTGCACTGTATACGATGGCGAAAAATGACGGTGCAACGGATGGAGTTCTAGCATTTATTCCTTTTTAAAATAGTAAAATATGGGGTGATTTAGCGAAAGATAAATTACCCGATTTCTTGAAAGAAGAAGCAGGATGGAAAGTATTCGGCATATATGTCGCATGTTTCATTTTTAATTTCGTACCAATTTTATATTTAATAGCAACAGCTGTATCTATTGTGTTGTCTATTTATCTTATCTACGCTATTTTAGACAGATATGGAACGAACTCTATATTATTTACGATTATTCATGTCATCACATTTTCAGTGTTCTTGCCGATTCACTTGTTTATCATTCGAAATGAGCCGGTGAGGTATAATGAGTAAGTTTAATTTAAATATGTGTAATGAAAAAAGCGCCCTGGTTATCAGAGCGCTTTTTGTGCTACATAAGGTAGCGTACATAAATATAAATATGAGAAATGATTAATGAAACGATCATAATTGGGAAACCGACTTTTAAGAAGTCCATGTAGCTAAATTTATGTCCTTCGCGGCTTGCGATACCTGCGACAATTACGTTAGCAGAAGCGCCGATTAATGTTCCGTTTCCGCCCAGACAAGCACCTAATGCTAATGCCCACCATAATACGTCGATTTGTGCGTCAGCAGGTGATAAACCTAATCCGACAGCCATATCGTTAATAAGAGGAATCATTGTTGCAACGAATGGAATGTTATCAATTGTTGCAGAGGCGATACCAGATACCCATAAAATAAGGATAGATGCGTAAGAAATATCTCCGCCTGTTATGCCAATTACTTTTTGAGCTAACATTTTAATAAGACCGATATCGATAAGTCCTCCAACGAGTACGAATAGTCCTGCGAAGAAGAAGATTGTTACC
Organism: Bacillus cereus group sp. Bc031; assembly: GCF_027716265.1. Lineage (NCBI taxonomy): Bacteria > Bacillati > Bacillota > Bacilli > Caryophanales > Bacillaceae > Bacillus > Bacillus cereus group sp. Bc031. The sequence goes on along the minus strand of NZ_JAQFUL010000083.1, from coordinate 3,244 downwards.
CATTCTACACTTGCGAATACTTCTTCGATTTCATGTTCTTTCACACCGATTAACATAAGTACAGTAGCACCAGTTAAAGCGATGATAGCTGCATCAACGTGGAAAATGGAATGAGTCATGAAACCTACAATTGTAAGTCCAAGTACTGTTAAAGATTTTTTCATTAATACTGGATCTTTAATATATTGCTTTTCATCTAAACTCATTAATTTTTTAACTTGTACAGGATCAGCGATTAATTGTTTGCGGTACATGAAGTAAAGTATTGTCGCTGTCACACCAATGATAATAATTACGATTGGCGCTAAGTTTAGTAAGAAAGCATTGAAATCTAAATGCTTATTGGCAGAACCAATCATAATGTTAGGTGGATCACCAATTAATGTTGCTGTTCCCCCAATGTTTGAAAAAATAATTTCAGAAAGTAAATAAGGGACAGGATTTACTTGCAGTATGCGCGTAATAGATAAAGTAACTGGAACAACAAGAAGTACAGTTGTAACGTTATCTAAAAACGCGGAACCAAGCGCAGTAAGTAAGGAAAGGGAAATTAAAATTTTAATTGGATTTCCTTGCGCTCCTTTTGCCGCTTTAATGGCAACGTATTGGAAGACACCCGATTTACTCGTAATGTTCACCAAAATCATCATACCGATGAGTAGTGTAATCGTCCCCCATTCAATATGTTTCGTAAAGGCGTTGTGTAAATCAACGACCCCCATAATTACCATGAGTGCTGCGCCAAGAAGTGCGATGACAGCGCGATTAATTTTTTCAGAAATAATAATGGCATATGTAATTAAAAAGACTGCGATAGCAAAATAATACTGCCAGTTTGCGAGCTCTTGCGTTGTTTCGTGCAAAACTCTCATCTCCTTTCATTCACTTTTCTTAGTGTGTCAAAAATTAACTAGATGAAACACACATAACGTCATTATAAAGTAGAAAAATGTCGGATGTAAATGAAAGGGTTTATTTTGTTATATTTTCTGCAAAGGTTACTTTTTCTTATTTTTAAAAATATTTGCGGGCATTTGACATATATATAAGATACATCCAATCTGAATATTTAAAATGGAATTAGCATTCGAGCTTGTTCGTGTAGGAGTGTCAAATAGAAAGGAATGACAAAGATGATAAGGAAGGGATCGTATGAATGAACAACAATTTTTATTTTTGGATTTTGAGTTTACGATGCCCCAGCACAGAAAAAAACCAAAAGGATTTTTCCCGGAGATTATTGAGGTAGGACTCGTTTCGGTTGTTGGCTGTAAGGTAGAAGATACGTATTCAGCTCATGTTAGGCCGAAGACTTTTCCATCTTTAACGGATCGATGTAAGAAATTTTTAGGGATTAAACAAGAAGTCGTAGATAAAGGAATTTCGTTTCCAGAACTCGTTGAAAAACTTGCAGAATATGAAAAGAGATGTAAACCGACCATTGTTACGTGGGGAAATATGGATATGAAAGTGTTGAAGCATAATTGTGAAAAAGCGGGAGTAGATTTTCCGTTCCTAGGACAGTGTCGTGATTTATCACTTGAGTATAAGAAGTTTTTTGGTGAGAGAAATCAAACAGGACTGTGGAAAGCAATTGAGGCGTATGGAAAAGTAGGGACGGGGAAGCATCATTGTGCGCTAGATGATGCGATGACGACGTATAATATTTTTAAGTTAGTAGAAAAAGATAAAGAGTATTTAGTGAAACCAGCACCTCCAACATTAGGGGAACTCGTTGATTTTTCAAAAGTGTTAAAGAAAGTGAGTACACAGTAACGACCAAATTGCACAGTATGTAATTTGGTCGTTTTGTTTTTTAAAGTTTGTAGTCTTTTTTTAACTGCTCTAATGTTTCTAGACTACGAACCGCAAAAGGTGAATCATCTTCAGAAAATGAATTCATTTGAGTTTCTAATGCTAATTTGAGTGAATCTGTGTAATCTGGAATTTCTCCTTCATATTTCTTCACCATTTGCTCTGGAATGTTCGTCTGTTCACGAAAAGCTAAAGCACGTCTTTCGTGGAAAAATGGTACGTCAGCTTGTTTTACGTTATGTAAGTCACCTTGCACCGGATGTTTTAAAACAGCTAATACTTTTACGACGTAACTGCCAGGGCGGCTATTTGTAACCTCGCCAATGTATTTTCCCGTTTTATAAATACCAGTAACGATTTCGCCAATTTCAAATGTTTCTCTCATATTTTTCACCTCAAGTTTATAGTAAGGAAAGTAGGAGAAGGAGTCAAAGAAATCATTCGCTTTCGGAACGCCCCTTGAGAATATGAATAGGTTCAACTATAATTTAAATGTATATAACAGAAAATTCTGATGCTTTTCGAATCCTATAATTAAGGAGTGTTCGTTATGATGCCTTTATACTTTCCGGAAGATAAAACAGAATATATTATTCCAGGGATTGTTTGTGTTCTATTTATTATCGGTGCGATTGCTACATGGCGTATGTTCGTTCGTGTATCAAAACGAGAAGCAGATCGATTACAGAAAGTTGAAGAAAAGCTGTTAGCTGAAAAGAAACAGTAACTCATTTTTGTATGTTTCCCTCTATGCTCGGACAATCTAAGGGCAGAATGTATTTTGGAGGGAATAAAATGAAAAAACGGCTTTTTTTCAGTTGTTGTTTACTATTTCTGATGGCAGGTTGTGACCAAGGAAAGCCGAAAGAAATTGACGTGAAATTACATAATGCTTCAGGTGATGAAGTGGGGACTGCAAAAGTAACTCAGCAAACAAGCGGAGTGAAAATTACGATTAAAGGGGAAGGTTTCGCACCTGGCCCGCACGGACTACATGTACACGAAATTGGAGAGTGTAAAGCACCTCGTTTTGAATCAGCTGGAAATCATTTTAATCCAGATGATAAAAAGCATGGACTACTCAATCCGAAGGGTGCAGAAAACGGTGATTTACCGAACGTAATTGCAGATGGTTCTGGAAAGATTAAAGCAGAAATTGATGCGCCGCATATAACGCTTGAAGAAGGAAAAACGACGATTCATAGAAAAGATGGAGCGTCTATTATTATTACAGAAAACGCTGATGATGGCATGACACAACCGACAGGTAAATCAGGTGATCGAATTGCTTGTGGTGTTATTGTAAAAAAAGCGTCGGATATGAAGAAAAAGTAAAAGCTACCGTGCGCGGTCATAGCCATCAAGTTAAGAAAATGAATAAAATTTAACTAAATGGGTCATCCTTCCATGCATACCGCATGGAAGGATG
>NZ_JAQFUL010000082.1:0-22012 GCF_027716265.1 Bacillus cereus group sp. Bc031 | reverse complement strand
CCAAGTATTAATTTACGGGTCTCTTATTAAGGGAATTTAAAGCTGAAATAACAGCTTAAATATAATATACGAGGAGATATGCAAATGAAAAGGTTACTTGTTATAGGCATCATGTATACAATGTTTTTCCTCATAGGAAATATACACTTACATGCTGATGAACGAGCAAATGTAAAAGAAATTACTAGTTTAGAAGAGCCTAAGTGGATATTTCAGGTGGGCATAAGTAAGGGTAAATATCACGATCGACAAGATTTAGGATTTATTTTGCAGAGAAATACACCATTAAAGGTAAGACAAACGAATCCTAATTTTAAAGACAAATTAACAGTACGTTTATTGTCTAATGACTCTAAAAATGAAAAATCCATACAAGTAGGAAATGAATGGATTACGATTCAAGGGGATACGCCTTTAGTTCCTTTCATAGATACTCCGTATGGTGAAGAGCACGCTGTACTTGAGTACCAAGTAGGGAATGAAAGTGCTACGAAACCTCTTCCCATTTATAAACAACAAGGAAGTGTATCTCAATTTTTTAGTACATGGGATCACTTTGATGGGGAGTATGCATTAATTCAAGGTGAGAGTTTCCAATTATTTATACCTAAAAAAGATAAAGAGTTAGTAAGATCTTTAAAAGATTTTCAATCGTTGGATGAGTTAATTGCATATTATGAAGATATTTTTGCGATGTATGATTCCATTATTGGTTTAGATGACTCAACGGTTGAAAATAAAAAAAGTCAAAATCGTTATTTCTTAAAAGCAGATATATCCGGTGCTGGCGGTGCCTATTATGGTGCAAATTGGACAGCGAATAGTACAGATAGTACAAAGATGTGGTTAGATAAACTAAGTTGGGGAACTTTACATGAAATCGCTCATGGATATCAAGCAGGTTTTGATAATCAAGGAATATTTACAGGAGAAGTTTCTAATAATCTATTTGGTGTTCAATATCAATATAGTAAATACGGCAAAAAAGCAGATCAAGTTGGTTGGTTATTTAATTTTGGGAAGAAGGAACAGGTAGAACGGAATTTATACAATGCTTTAATGAAAGAAAATAAAAATTATGATGACTTAGATTTACGACAAAAACTTATTCTTTTAACGATGGCGAAACAAAAAGCTGGCGATGAAGCTTTTGCAAAAATGTATCAAGGTTATCGAAAACTAGCTAGCAATGCTGCTTTCAAAAAGGGTGATCATTCTTTACCAGATTTAATGAATCAGTATTATAGTGAGCGTGGACAAGTTGATTTTACACCCGTTTTTGAAAGATGGGGCTTTAAGCTTAATAATAAACAAGTGGAGATAAATAGGGCGAAAGGTTATTCGGCTGTTACGTCTTTAGCGTATATAGTGCCTGAATCACAATTAGCTAAGGCGAGAGCTCTAGTTGATCCTGATATTCCGATAAACTCTAACTTTGAAATAGTTACGAATCAGCAAATTGCTTCACTTGGGTTAAAAGGGAATATGCATATCCATTTACATACAAATGAAATAGATACATTGAAAGGAGGAAAAATTAAATTAAAAGAAGGGAATACAGTTGTTCAAGAGAAAACAATTGAAACAACAGATATCAATTTACAAGACGTACCAAATGGAGTTTATACAGTTGAGATTTCAGGTGGGAAAACGGATAGTATGTACCATTTTAGTTCGTATTATGCCTATGTAAAAGAAAAAGATAATAGTCTAACGATTGATGTTAACGAAATGAAAGTGAGCAATTTGGTAAATGAAACGATCCAATTCTTAGGATTAGGAGATGATCAGTTTGCCGAATTAAATACAGACTTAGAGCAAAAACAAGCTGTTTTTACGGTTACTACTAAAACGCCCCATAGCTATTATGCAGGTGAAAAATATGCATCAATAGAGGTGTTTAATGCGAAAGGTGAAAAAATTTATACGAAGGAAATGGAAGGAACAAATGTAACGATTGTAAAAGATACCATTCCACTAAAAGAAGGATATAAAATTAAAATCTATCATGATGAAATAAAAAAACGATTAACTAGTAAAGCTACTATTATTAATCCTATGAATAAAACAAATGAATTTATAATGACAAAATGGGGGTTAAAAAATACTTCTTTGCAAAATAATCCAGAAGAAAATCTTATGCAAAGAATTGATGAAGAAATGGAAGCCATTATAGAAAATCCAGTTTTAAAAGAGATACCAATGCAAAAATTAGAAATGAAAAAGAATGTGTGGCTGGCAATAAATATGTTATCAGAACCACAAAAAATAACGTATATGGAAAAATATAAAGATAGCTTATATAATGAGTAATTTTTGAGAAATGAATTGAATTTAAAAAAGTAGCAAACCAATCTATTAACCTATATATAAACATATAGTTAAAAGTTTTATCTATGCTTAAAATTCTAAAATAAATTTATTTAAATTAATAATACGATTATAAAGGAGTAAGAATATGAATAATTTCGTAAAGGTAGGTTTAACTACAGGAGTGGTGTTATCGGCGATTATGCCTTATGGAGGAGTACAGGCGGCAACAGAAGATTTAAAAGTAGAAACAAAGGAAGATACGTTTCGAACAGGTAATTTAACAGCACCTTCTCAAAAATCAGCAGAAAGTGTAGCAAAGGATGCACTAAAAGGAAAAACAGAACAAGCATTATCATCAAAGCAAGTTAATACGGAATCCAAAGTTAATTATAATGTTACGCAAAGTCGTAAATCTTATGATGGTACTACATTGGTACGTCTTCAACAAACATATGAAGGACGTGATGTATACGGATATCAACTAACAGCACATATTAATGATGATGGTGTACTTACGAGTATTTCGGGAGATAGTGCCCAAGATCTACAACAACAGAAAGATTTGAAACAACCTATTACTCTATCAGAGGAGGATGCAAAGAAGCAACTTTTTAAAATCTATGGGGATAATCTTACATTTGTTGAAGAACCAGAAATTAAACAAGTGGTATATGTAGATGAAAATACAAATAAAGCTACAAACGCATATCAAATTACTTTTAGTGCATCTACACCTGAATATGTATCTGGTACGGTATTAATTGATGCTTTTGTTGGAGATCTATTAAAAGAACTCGTTCAAAAATTGGGTATACAAGTAGATAGCAGTATCGTTCAATCTGCAACAGCAAATAAATCACAAGATCCTTCAAAATTAACAGGTACAGGAAAAGATGACTTAGGTATTAATCGTACGTTTGGAATTACGCAGCGAAGTGATGGAACGTACATGCTGGCAGATTATTCTCGTGGTAAGGGAATTGAAACATATACTGCAAATTATAAAGATTATAATAATTATAGAAGAAATGTATGGGGTTATTTGGATGATTTAGTAACAAGTAATTCTACAAATTTTACAGATCCTAAAGCAGTTAGTGCCCATTATTTAGCAACGAAAGTATATGATTTTTATCAAGAAAAATATAGCCGTAACAGCTTTGATAATAACGGGCAAAAAGTAATTTCTGTCGTTCATGGCTGGAATACAAATGGTACGAATAAAGGAAATCCTAAGCAGTGGTTTAATGCATTTAGTAATGGAGCTATGCTAGTATACGGAGATCCAATTGTTAGAGCATTTGATGTGGCAGGACATGAATTTACACATGCGGTTACAAGAAATGAGTCTGGACTTGAGTACGCAGGAGAAGCTGGTGCAATTAATGAGGCTCTATCTGATATTTTAGGAGTAGCAGTTGAAAAATATGCCAATAACGGAAAGTTCAATTGGACAATGGGAGAACAATCAGGTCGTATTTTTAGAGATATGAAAAACCCATCATCTATCTCTTCTAGATATCCGGAGGACTATAGACATTATAATAACTTACCTATTGATGCTGACCACGATCATGGTGGTGTACACACGAACTCTAGCATTATTAATAAAGTAGCTTACTTGATTGCTAGTGGTGGAAACCATAATGGAGTAAACGTACATGGCATTGGAGAAGATAAAATGTTTGATATTTTCTATTATGCAAATACGGATGAATTAAATATGACTTCTGACTTTAAAGAATTAAAAGAAGCTTGTATTCGTGTAGCAACGAACTTATATGGTAAAGACTCATTAGAAGTACAAGCTGTCCAACAAGCCTTTAAAGCAGCTTATATTTAATAATATTTTGATGAATTATAAACCCTTTTATTTTAATATAGTGATTAATTTGTGTGTATAGGCAAAAACCTTGTAGAATTTTTCTGCAAGGTTTTTTTAGAATTTTATTTTACAAATGTGTTATATAGTTTTTAGTTAATTAGGATAAAAATAATCCTATAACTGTATGTAAGAATGTGTGATTTTACAACCTTTTCTATGATAAAAAAAGATACTACTTTAGCAAATATAAAGAGTTAGAAATTATAGTTTATAGGGCACTTTTTTGTTCCTATGGAACTTTAAAGTGCGTAATTTTCTTTATCGTTAATATATATCATAATGGTATTTATTAGTTGGTTTTAGCTTTACTCTGCTGTTGATGTGATTTTTTAACATGACAATGATTAGAATCAGAATTATCGAGTAGATGTAAATGATGATAATTTCGATTTTCAATTCCGTACAGAGTGCAATAGCTACATAATTTTCGTTTATACTCTTTTGAAAAAAGGGTGGATCAGCTTATTTTCTGTTAAAGATAAGAGAAATGAACCACAATATAAACGTAATTATTTATTCCAACGTAAGTCAATCATGTAGCACATGAATTTGGAGGGATCTATATGCATATGCAATTAAAAGGGAAAACAGCACTGGTTACTGGATCTACGGCAGGCATTGGAAAAGCAATTGCCACTTCATTAGTAGCGGAAGGAGCTACTGTACTTATTAATGGACGCCGTGAAGAAAATGTTAATCAAACGATAAAAGAAATTCGAGCGCAGTATCCTGATGCCATTCTTCAACCTGTAGTAGCTGATTTAGGAACAGAACAAGGGTGCCAAAATGTGATTGAAAAGTACCCTGAAGTAGACATTCTTATTAACAACTTAGGAATTTTTGAACCTGTAGAATATTTTGATATCCGTGATGAAGATTGGTTTAAATTGTTTGAAGTCAATATTATGAGTGGTGTTCGACTTACTCGCTCGTACTTGAAAAAAATGATTGAAAGAAAAGAAGGAAGAGTTATCTTTATTGCTAGCGAAGCAGCTATTATGCCATCTCAAGAAATGGCTCATTATAGTGCGACTAAAACGATGCAACTCTCACTTTCTCGTAGTTTAGCTGAGCTGACGACAGGAACGAATGTGACTGTTAATACTATCATGCCTGGTTCGACTTTAACGGAAGGAGTGGAGACTATGTTAAATAGTCTTTATCCTAATGAGCAGTTGACAATAGAAGAAGCTGAGAAGCGATTTATGAAAGAAAATCGACCAACCTCTATTATTCAAAGACTTATTCGACCAGAAGAAATTGCCAATCTTGTCACTTTCTTAAGCAGCCCACTATCTTCAGCGATTAATGGTTCCGCGTTGCGAATAGACGGGGGATTAGTACGTAGTGTATTTTAATAAATTTAAAACAATATAATATGCTGTTGAAGGTAAAGATGGTAAGGCAAATGAGTTGTATTTTACTTATTAACAGAAATATATATAAAGCAAATTGTGATATGAAAACAGCCGGATTTTCTACTATAAGAAAAATTCGGCTGTTATTTTTTTATTTGTTGTAAAGGATGGGAAGCTTTTAAGGTTGTGGCACGCCTCTTAAGACAAAGATAAGGCGAAGTGATCCTGCTGTTATTTGTAGTATTTAGTGAAAGTTACCAAACGTTTTTCAACACTATTTTCCCTATTGCTTTATTTGATTCCAAATATTCATGTGCTTGTGCAATTTCATCAAACGTAAAAGTTTTCGAATCTAGCAATGGGCGAAGTTTTCCTTCTTCTACTATTTGCGTTAGTTTATTTAAAATTTCCCCACAAGCGTCACGTTTATCTGTATGTAATATTTTTAACGCCATAAAAGTAACGTGCAGAGAGAGTCCTTTTGCGTGTAAAGGAGAGAGGTCATGGGTTGAACGAGCTGCAATTGTTACGACAGTTCCGTTGATTGCAGCAGCTTCGAAAGAGTTATCGAGATTTTTGCCACCTACTGTATCAAATATAACTTCAAATCCGTTGCCATTCGTATGTTTTTGCACATATTCTTGAACAGATTCTTCTTTATAGTTAATAGCTACGTCAGCTCCGAGACGATGGGCTATTTCTATTTTGCTTTGCTGAGAAGCGGTTGTAAAAACTTTAGCACCAGCCCATTTAGCTAGTTGAATGGCTACGTGTCCTACGCCACCAGTAGCTCCATGAATGAGAACATTTTGACCAGGTTTAATATTTGCACGATCAAATAAAGATTCCCAAGCTGTAATTGCCACTAATGGTAGAGCAGCTGCTTCTTCCATTGTTATATTGTTAGGTTTGTGAGCAATTAATCGCGTATCAGCAAGCATAAACTCTGCAAGTGCACCACCAGTTTCTTTAAAACCTCCGGCACATCCGTATACTTCATCGCCAGCTTTGAATTTCGAAACACCTTTTCCTACTTCAATAACAATACCAGCTACATCGCCATGTAATATAGCTGGAAACTCAGGAGCGACTGCTGAAACGGCACCACTACGCATTTTCGTATCGATTGGATTTACACTTGTTGCTTTTACATCGATTAGAACATGACCTGGTAAAAGTTTTGGTTTTGAAACTTCTTCTAATTGAAATACAGATGAATCTCCAAAAGAATGGATAATTTGTGCTTTCATAGTTTATACCTCCTGTTTATGGTTATAGCATAGCAAAGTACGAAAAATAAGTATAATATTTTGAATTTGGTTAGCGAGCATTTTATATAAAGAAGAGGAAAGTACGTGGGATCATGTAACGTATTTGCAAAAGCAACTGTAAAGTTTTTTGAAGAAAGGATAGATGTTATTTTTGCAGCACGATTTATTCATTATGTTTATTACTACTTACTTAGTATAGGTACTTTTAAGTGCCTACATCACTTTAAAGTACGTACTGTTATTCATGTTATGGCCGATTTATAATAACACTCGTAGCACAAAGAAAGTTATAACGATGACAATCGGCAACAATGTGGTGTTGCAGTATTGCTTATGAATTTTGAGAAGAAATATGAAAAGTATAGATTTATATGAATAAAGGAAAGTGAGTGAAACACATGGAAAAGTTTGCGAATCATTTTGGATATAATCGTATGTTTGCGAAAGATCAGCTTACATTAGGAGTTCACATTCCGATTGAAAATTATCAGTTTCATGCTCCAACGATGGAAAAACAAGTAGAGTTAGTACAAAAAGCAGAACAATATGGTTTTACAGGTGTATGGCTTCGCGATGTTTTACTGCAAGACCCTGACTTTGGTGATCCTGCAACAGGTCAAATTTACGATATGATGATTTATTTAACGTATTTAGCAAGTAAAACAGAGAAAATCGCATTTGGAACGTCGGCAACCGTATTGTCACTTCGTCATCCATTGCGTGTAGCAAAAGAAATTGCTACATTAGATCAACTATTTCCAGAAAGAATTATGCTTGGCGTTTCATCCGGTGACAGACGTGCCGATTTCAAAGCGCTAGGTGTTAGTCATGAAACACGAGGTGAAAAGTTTAGAGAAGCGTTTGCTTACTTGGAAGAGATTTTGTATAAAAACTTCCCGTCTATCCAGTCGACACTAGGAGAAGTGAATGGAGCGAATTTGGTTCCAAAACCGTCTAAACGTGTTCCAACCTTTATTACAGGTTTTAGTCAGCAAAATATGGATTGGTTCGCTGAACATGGTGATGGATGGATGTACTACCCACGTAGTCCAGTGCATCAGGCAGCAGCAATTGGACAATGGAGAGAACTAGTAGAGGATTATCATCCAGATGTATTTAAACCATTTATCCAACCGATGCATTTAGACTTATCTGAAGATCCAAATGAACGTCCTACACCGATACGTTTAGGTTACCGTACAGGGCGTAAGGCACTAATTGAATTACTTGATATATATAAAAGTATTGGTGTGAATCATTTATTCCTTGCTCTATTTGATGGTCAACGTCCAGCTGACGAAGTATTGGATGAGCTAGGAGAAGAAGTACTACCGCATTTCCCAGCCTTGTAAAGGAGTGAAAAGAATGAAAGCAATAGGACTTACGCAATATGGAGATAAAAGCGTACTACAAGAGATTGAAATGCAGACACCGCTATTGGGAGACAACGATGTACTGATTGAAGTATATGCAGCTGGTGTAAATCCCGTGGATTGGAAAATACGTGAAGGTTTACTTCAAGACGTAATTTCTTATGACTTCCCGCTCGTTTTAGGATGGGATGTTGCAGGTGTAGTTGCTGCTATAGGGCCAAACGTAACAGCATGTAAAGTGGGGGATGAAGTATATAGTCGTCCGGATATTGAACGAAACGGTGCTTATGCAGAGTACGTGGCTGTAGATGAGAAATATGTGGCGAAAAAACCGAGGAATTTATCTTTCGAAGAGGCGGCATCAATCCCTCTTGTAGGTTTGACAAGTTGGCAAAGCTTAGTGAAGTTCGCAAATGTTCAAAAAGGTAATAAGGTTTTAATTCATGCTGGATCTGGCGGAATTGGTACGTTTGCTATTCAGCTAGCGAAAAGTTTCGGTGCACATGTTGCAACTACGACTAGTACGAAAAACATGCAGTTTGTAAAGGATCTAGGCGCTGATACTGTCGTCGATTACAAAACAGAAGACTTTTCTTCGCTTTTGCATAATTACAATATTGTTTTTGATGTGTTAGGCGGAGATGTACTAAAGGATAGTTATAAAGTGCTTGCACCAAATGGAAAGTTAGCGTCTATTTATGGTCCGAAAGGTATGGAAATTCCGCAAACCGAGATATCAAGAGAGAAAAATATTGAGAGTGACCATATATTTACTGAACCTAACGGATATGAACTTTCTCTTATTACAGAATTAATTGAGGACGGGAAGATTAAACCCGTTGTAACGCATGTGTTGCCTTTACATGTAGAAGGTGTAAAAAAAGCACACCACATAAGTGAGTCAGAGCGTGCTCGTGGCAAAATAGTATTGAAGAAACATTGGTAAAGTATGAGGTTTTAGAGACAGTATTGTGCTAAGTAGCAAATGAGTTTATATATTCTATTCTAGCAATTGTTTTAAAAGGGAGAGAACAAATGGATTCAATGACATTTCTTTTATTTGGAGCGACAGGGGATTTAGCGAAACGCAAAATTTACCCTGCTTTATACAAATTATTTAGTAATGGGAATATACCGCAATCTATTTCTATTATCGGTATTGGTAGAAGGGTAATGTCAGATGTGGAATTTCAAACAAAGGTAGAACAATCCCTTGCTACATTTTCTAGAAGATCTGCTGATGACGAATTAGGAGTAGAAGAATTTATTAGCACATTTCGTTATTGTCAATTAAATACAGCGAATATAGAGGACTATCAAGATTTGTTGAGTCTTGTAAAGAGACGTGAAACAGAATTAAACATTCCTGAAAACCGCATGTTTTACCTATCTGTTATACCAGAAGTATTTGATGTCATTGCTTTAAATATTAAGGAAATTGGATTGTGGGCTACAAAAGGATTGAACCGTCTTATTATAGAGAAGCCTTTTGGTCATCATGTAACGTCTGCTCACGAGTTTAACGAAAAATTAATTGAAGATTTTGATGAAACTGATATTTTTTATATCGATCATTATCTTTGAAAATGAGTGGTAACTAAGGATAAACTTAGAAAAGTAATACGAAATAAGTAGTATGTAATTTAAGACATTTTTATTGACGATAATAATATATGTGGTTAATATACTAGACATAAGATTATTTAATTACTAAAAGTAATTAAATATATGTTATTTCGTAAAGTATTATAAATAAGTAAGTCGTGGTAGAAACGCTTTGAATTGCCACTATTAATATTGGGGACAATTAGAAAGCGAAAGGTATAAAAAGAATTGGAATTTGATAACTCTTTGTTTTTTATAAAAACATGAGCTTCTGTACAATTCATTTTTAATATATTGACCAGGATTATACAACAAGAGGGGGACTGAAATTGGAATCAATGACCTTTGTTTTATTTGGAGCGACAGGGGACCTAGCGAAACGCAAAATTTACCCCGCACTATATAACTTATATAGAGATCAAAAGCTTCCAAAGCAAATATCCGTTATCGGGCTTGGGAGACGTGAAGTATCTCATGTAGATTTTCAAAAAAGAATAAAAGAATCAATAGAGACGTTTTCTCGTCATAGAGAAGAAGGTACTCCAGAACTCGAAGGTTTTTTAGATAATTTTCGCTATTGTCCATTAGATGTGAGTAAGCCGGAAGACTATGAGAGATTATTACAAGTCGTTCGTGAAAGGGAAGAAGAACTACATATAAAAGGGAATAGAATGTTCTATCTTTCCGTTGCTCCTGAATTTTTTGAGACAATCGCTTTAAATATTAAGGAAAGCGGACTTGATAAAACGGATGGATGGAAACGCCTAATGATTGAGAAACCGTTCGGGCACGACCTTACATCTGCTCGTGAGCTGAATGATAAGCTTAGTCGCACGTTTGAAGAAGACGAGATATATCGTATTGATCATTATTTAGGTAAGCCGATGATTCAAAACCTTGAAGCACTAGAGTTTGCAAATCCTGTTTTACAATCGATTTGGAATAAAGAACATATAGCGAATGTACAAATCACAGCGAGTGAAACAGTTGGGGTTGAAGAAAGGGCAGGATATTATGATCAGGCAGGAGCCATTCGAGATATGGTTCAAAATCATATGTTACAAATATTAATGATGACTGCTATGAATTTGCCGGAAAAGGTTAATGCATGTGAAATTCGAGAGGAAAAGCGAAAGGTAATGGAGGCGCTTCGTAAAGTGAAAAAAGAAGACGTTCAAAACCATATCATTCGCGGACAATATGGTGCAGGTGAGATAAATGGCGGGCAAGTTGTAGCATATAAAGAGGAGCCAGGAGTAAATCCTTCTTCTAATATAGACACATTTGTCGCTGCTCGCTTGTGGATCGATAATCCATTTTGGACTGGCGTTCCCTTTTATATACGAACAGGCAAACGAATGAAAGAAAAGTCTACTCGTATTGTAATCGAATTTAAAAATACGTTAAAACAGCAATATCAAGATAGTAATCCAAATGCAGCACCTAACTTGTTAATAATTGAAATTAGCCCAGGTGAGAACGTTTCATTACAGTTAAATAGTAAAAATCCATTGAAAAATGGAGAAATTGAACCGATCCGTATTAACTTTACTTGTGAGCAAGCGGATGTGGGAGTACCTGAAGCGTATGAAAGACTCATTCACGATGCTGTGAGTGGAGACGCTACATTCTTTGCACATTGGAGAGAAGTTGAATTGTCATGGGAATGGGTACAACCAATTCTTGAAGCATTCGAGGAAAACTTATTACCACTTCATGAATATGAGTCTGGTTCATATGGTCCAGAGGCATCTAATGAATTATTGCAAGAAAGTGGATTTAAATGGTGGTTAGATCAAGAAACGAAAAAATAAGTACTTTCTTTCATGAAAGCATGTAGGGGGACGATTACTATGACACAAAACATAAATCAATTAGCAGTGAATACAATTCGTACGTTATCAATTGATGCCATTAATGCGGCAAATTCAGGTCATCCAGGTCTTCCGATGGGAGCAGCGCCAATGGCTTATGCATTATGGGCGAATCATTTAAATCATAATCCTAATCATCCAAAATGGTTTAACCGTGATCGCTTCGTTTTATCGGCGGGACATGGATCTAGCTTATTATATAGCTTACTTCATTTAGCTGGATATGACGTTTCAATTGATGACTTGAAAAACTTCAGAAAGTTAAATAGTAAAACACCAGGTCATCCTGAGTTTGGTCACACTTCTGGAGTTGAAGCGACGACAGGACCGTTAGGACAAGGGATTGCGAATGCTGTCGGAATGGCAATGGCAGAAGCGCATTTAGCGGCGAAGTTCAATAAGGATGGTCACTCTATTATTGATCACAATACGTACGCTTTAGTTGGAGACGGTGATTTAATGGAAGGTGTCGCTTATGAAGCGATGTCAATGGCAGGACATATGAAACTTGGCAAGTTAATTGTGCTGTATGATTCAAATGAAATTTCACTTGATGGTGAATTAAACATTGCTTTCTCTGAAGATATGCAGAAAAGAGTAGAATCTGCACATTGGCAATATGTAAGAGTTGAAGATGGAAACGATGTTGATGCGATTACAAAAGCGATTCAATTAGCGAAAGATAATACGGACCAACCTACTCTTATAGAAATTAGAACCATTATAGGTTACGGAAGTCCAAAAGTTGCTGGAACGAACAAAGCACATGGTAACCCGCTTGGAGTAGAAGAAGCGACAGCGACAAAACAAGTGTATGGTTGGCATTATGAAGAAGACTTCTTTGTACCTGAAGAAGTAACAGCTCATTTTAATGAACTGAAACAAAAAGGTATTGAAAAAGAAAATGGCTGGAATGAGCAGTTCAACTTATACAGAGAGTCAAACCCTGCACTAGCAGATGAATTAGAAAAAGCGATTACAGGTGAAGTTTTAATCGAAGCGAAAGACATTTTATCCTTCGATACTGAAAAAACGATTTCAACTCGTGTTGCAAGTGGGGAAGCTATTAATCATTATGTGAAATCGATTCCTTCTATTTTCGGTGGGAGTGCAGATCTTTCTCATTCTACGATGACAGATATAAAAGGTGAAGCAGTGTATGCGGTAGAATCGTATGCTGGCCGAAATATATACTTCGGTGTACGTGAACATGCAATGGGCGCAGCAGCGAATGGACTGGCTCTTCATGGAGGAGTAAAAACGTTCGTGAGTACATTCTTTGTATTTAATGACTATCTTCGTCCATCTATTCGACTGGCTGCATTGCAAAAGTTACCTGTTACGTACGTATTTACACATGATTCGATTGCTGTAGGAGAAGATGGTCCAACGCATGAACCTATTGAACATTTAGCAGCTCTTCGGGCAATTCCTGGTTTAACAGTTATCCGTCCGTCAGATGCAAATGAAACAGCAAGTGCGTGGGCGTATGCTTTACAGCAAACGGATGGTCCAGTCGTTTTAGTACTGAGCCGTCAAAATTTACCGGTGTTTCATGAAACGAAAGCAAACATAGAGAATCTTTCTAAAGGGGCTTACGTATTAACACAAACGAATGAAAATCCGGATGTAATTTTAATTGCGACAGGTTCTGAAGTATCCTTAGCTGCTAGTGCGAAAGCGAAATTAGAAGAAGACAATGTCTCTGTTCGCATCGTTGCAATGCCAAGCTGGGAGTTATTCGATCGTCAATCGAATGAATATAAAGAATCCGTTCTTCCGTCTTCTGTAACGAAACGAGTATCTCTTGAGATGGGTGTATCTCTCGGGTGGGAGCGTTATGTAGGACAAGAAGGAAAAGTACTATCAATTGAAACATTTGGAGCTTCAGGAACTGGTGCGGAAGTCATGAATCTATTTGGATTTACGACAGAAAATGTTGTTCAAATTACAAAAAATGTATTGAATTCTTAAGCTATGACTGTGAATACCTTTCCGTACATATCAGTGCTGCAAGGTATTCCAGATTGTAGTGATATGAATTTTTAATAAAAGATGATTTGAGGAGGAATTATATTATGCAAGTAGGATTAATTGGGTTAGGTAAAATGGGATTAAACTTAGGGAAAAATTTAATCGATCATAAACATGAAGTAGCAGCATTTGATTTGAATGCAAGTGCAGTGGAAGAAATGAAAGAGTACGGGGCAACAGGTGCATCTAGTTTAAATGAACTTGTTCAGTCATTACAATCACCAAGAGTTCTTTGGGTTATGGTACCACACGCTGTTGTAGATTCTGTTATCGATGAGGTTACACCACTTTTATCAAAAGGAGACATTTTAATTGAAGCGGGTAATTCACATTATAAAGAGTCTATTCGCCGATATGAGCAACTAAAGAAAGATGGTATTCACTTTATGGATGCAGGAACTTCTGGCGGAATGGAAGGCGCTCGTAATGGTGCTTGTTACATGATCGGAGGAGATCAAGAAGCTTGGGATATCGTTGAACCTATCTTCCGAGATACTGCTGTAGAAAATGGATTCTTATATGCTGGAAAAGCTGGTAGTGGTCACTTCTTAAAAATGGTTCACAACGGAATTGAATACGGTATGATGGCTGCTATTGGTGAAGGATTTGAGATCCTAGAGAAAAGTGAATTTGACTACGATTATGAAAAAGTATCAAGAGTATGGAATAACGGTTCAGTAATCCGCTCATGGTTAATGGAATTAACTGAAAATGCATTTTCTAAAGATGCAAAACTAGATGAAATTAAGGGTGTTATGCATTCTTCTGGTGAAGGAAAATGGACAGTAGAAACAGCATTAGACCTTCAAACAGCAACTCCTGTTATCGCAATGTCGTTATTAATGCGCTACCGCTCATTAGACAATGATACATTTACAGGAAAAGTAGTAGCAGCTCTGCGCAATGAATTTGGCGGACATGCAGTAGAAAAGAAATAAACATCTTAAAAATTTAACTCATTAACGTTTAAAAAATGGAGGGAATGAATCATGAAATTTTTTATTGATACTGCAAATCTTGAGGACATAAAAAAAGCATATAAACTTGGAGTTTTAGCTGGTGTTACAACGAATCCTTCTTTAGTAGCAAAAGAAGGGATTAAATTTGAAGACCGTATTGCAGAAATTTGTCAGGCAGTGCCGAAAGTTGAATCTGTTTCGGCAGAAGTAACGCCAGATGCTGTGACGGCTGAAGAAATGATTGCTCAAGCAGAAGAGTTGATTAAGATTAACGGCGGCGATGAGAAAGTTACAATAAAACTTCCAATGACGCTAGCAGGATTAGAAGCTTGTCGCTATCTTACTGAAAAAGGTGTGAAAACGAACGTTACACTTATTTTCACTGTGAACCAAGCACTTTTAGCAGCTCGAGCAGGTGCAACGTATGTTTCTCCATTTTTAGGACGTTTAGATGATATTTCTGAAGATGGCGTATTATTAGTTGCTAAAATTGCTGAATTATTCGATGTTCACCAATTAGATACACAAATTATTGCGGCTTCTGTTAGACATCCAGATCATGTAACTCGTGTAGCGATGGCAGGTGCTCACATTGCAACAATCCCTTATAAAGTAATTGAACAACTTGCTATGCACCCATTAACAGATCAAGGTATTGAGAAGTTTGCTGCGGACTGGGCGAAAGCTCCTAAATTATAATGCATAAAAGTGAAGGAGCTTTCCGAAAATTGCTTTTCATGAGAGGACAAATCCTAAGTAACTTCATCGTTTAAACGGGATCCCGAGTTTGTAGTCTTACTATGTGAAAACAGCAAGAGAAGAAAGCGTCATTCACTTTTAAAAAAGGAAAATTTGCTTACGCGAAGCGTTTATCACAATAACATTACAATTATGAAAGAGAAATCCCCTTATCAGAGAGATGAGTTAAAGTATATCTCTGATAAGGGAGATTCTTTTTATATAAATTATTATGTTGTGAAGATGAGTTGTATATCGATATATAAATTTTTACTCAAAAAAGAACTATATAGGTTCTTTTCATTGTATATCATTTTTGAAAGGGTTTACATAAAGGGGTGGAATTGCGTATGAATATGTACCTTTTAATGATTACATTATTATCAATTGTAATTGTTATTTTAGGGGTATCGTGGTGGAGATGGCATGCGTTTATTAGTTTAACGATTGCAAGTTTATTTTTAGCAATTATGTCTGGAATGCCAATGGATAAAATAGTGAGTGCTTATGAAACGGGAGTCGGAAGTGTTCTTGGGCATTTAGTAGGTATTTTAGTATTAGGTACAATTTTAGGGAAAATGATGGCAGAGTCAGGTGCTGGAATGCAGGTGGCAGAGTTCTTTATTAAATCCTTCGGAATAAAAAACTTACCATGGGCGATGTTAATTGCGGGTTTTATTATTGGAATTCCGGTGTTTTTTGAAGTAGGTATTTTAATATTATTGCCGTTAGTAATTTCTATTCATAAAACAACGAAACAAAATATTTTATTGATAGCATTACCAGCAATTGCTGGGTTATCTGTCGTACACGGCCTTGTTCCTCCGCATCCAGGGGCAATCGTTGCAATTGGCATTTATAAAGCGAACCTTGGGAAGGTACTATTGTATTCACTCATTATTACATTTTTTGCAGCGATTATTGCAGGTCCTATATTCGCTAAATGGGTTCACAAACGTGTAATTCCTGAAAATGAGCCAGAATTGATTCGTGTAAATACAAAATCAACGAAATTACCAGGAATAGGAGTTTCGTTTTTAGTTATATTGTTACCTGTAATGTTAATGGTGTTAGCGGCAGCAGCTCCTTATGTTCCGCTTTCTGATACTTTAATGAAGGTTGTCACATTAATCGGTAGTCCTATCATTGCACTTTTGATTGCATGTTTTGCAGCGTTTTATTTTCTTGGATTTCGTCAAGGTATCGATAAAAAGGCTATTAAGAAGGTAACAGAAGATAGCTTATTACCAATCGGTTCTATCGTTGCGATTATTGGTGCTGGCGGGGGATTTAAGCAAATTCTTATCGATAGTGGTGTAGGGAATGCTATTGCTCAAATGTCTGAGCATTTAGCCTTATCTCCAATTGTATTAGCATTTATGGTAGCTGGATTAATTCGAATTGCGACAGGGTCAGCGACAGTCGCCTTAACAACAGCAGCGGGTATCGTTTCGCCAATCGTTGAAAATACGACAGGTGTGAATTTAGAATTACTCGTCATTGCAACGGGTGCAGGAGCATTAATGTTTTCTCACGTAAACGATGCTGGGTTCTGGATGGTAAAAGAATACCTAGGTTTAACAGTGAAAGAAACATTTAAAACATGGACAGTATTAGAAACATTACTTTCATTTATCGCTTTTGGAGGAGTTTTACTACTCGATATGTTTGTTTAAAATAAGGATGTTTTTATAGTGGGATACTGTAGTAATTTTTTGTTAGGAGGAAGAAATGGTGAGTTCAAAATATATGATTGGTGTAGACATTGGGACAACTAGTACAAAATCAGTTCTATTTTCTACGGATGGATCTGTTATTGCAAGTCATGGAATTGAATATCCTTTATATTCTCCTACGCCGGAAACAGCAGAACAAGACCCAGAAGAAATTTTTCATGCAGTAATACATACGATTAAAGAAACTGTACAGACAAGTAGTGTACAGCCGCATGATATTCTTTGTGTTTCTTTTAGTTCGGCAATGCATAGTATCATTGCTGTAGATGAGAAGGGAAAGCCGTTAACGAGATGTATTACTTGGGCAGATAATAGAAGTGCAAGCTGGGCAGAGAAAATAAAGAATGATATGAATGGTCATGAAATTTATTTGCGGACTGGGACACCAATTCATCCGATGTCACCACTTTCGAAATTAGTTTGGTTACAGAATGAACAGGCAGAATTGTTCGCAAAAACTTATAAATTTATTTCTATTAAAGAGTATGTTTTTTATAAGTTATATAAGGAGTATGTAATTGATTATTCTATAGCATCAGCGACAGGAATGTTCAATTTGAAATCTTTAAAATGGGATGAAGAGGCTTTACGTGTAGCGGGCATTACAGATGATAAGCTTTCTAAACTTGTTCCAACGACGCACAGCTTAACAGGATTAGATGAGGAGCTTGCCAAAGAAATGAATGTACTTGTTTCTACTCCATTTGTAGTAGGAGCGAGTGATGGAGTCCTATCCAATTTAGGTGTAAATGCAATAGATCCTGGCGTTGTTGCTGTGACAATTGGTACAAGCGGTGCGATACGTGCTGTAACAAATCGTCCTGTAACAGATCCAAAAGGTAGAATTTTTTGTTACGCCTTAACTGAAGACCATTGGGTAATTGGTGGACCGGTTAATAACGGTGGTATGATTTTCAGATGGGCTCGTGATCAATTAGGTACTTCAGAGATTGAGCTTGCGAAGCGTTTAGGAAAAGATCCATATGAAGTGCTTACTGAAATAGCAGCAAAAGTGAGTCCGGGGTCCGACGGTTTATTATTTCATCCGTATTTAGCAGGAGAAAGAGCTCCTTTATGGAATGCAAATGCACGAGGATCTTTCTTCGGACTTGGATTGCATCATAAGAAAGAACATCTTATCCATGCTGTTTTAGAAGGAGTAATTTATAATTTATACACCGTTCTTCTCGCTTTAAAAGAACTCATTGGTGAACCGAAAAAAATTCAAGCGACAGGTGGTTTTGCAAGATCGGAACTTTGGAGACAGATGATGGCGGATATTTTCCATCAAGACGTATATGTTCCAGAAAGTTTCGAAAGCTCTTGCCTAGGAGCTGCAATCCTCGGTTTATATAGTTTAGGTGAAATAGATACATTATGCGTAGTATCTGAAATGGTAGGTGCGAATTTCCACCATGAACCAAACATGGAAAGTGTAGAAAAGTATAAAGATTTAACACCAATCTATATTCGTCTGTCTCGTCAATTGGAGGAAGAATATGAAAGTATAGCAGCGTACCAAAAAAAGTGGGTTTAAAAGCTATTTAACAAGAAAATATGGTAACGTATAAAGAGGTACTCTAATTTTTTAGGATACTCTTTCAACATAAAACATTATAGGAAGTAAGATGAATGAAAAATATAGGGAGAGAGGGTTATGAAAATGAAGGATAACAAAGAGTTTATTGGGTATGTTGGAACTTACACGAAAGAAAAAAGTGAAGGAATATATAAGTTTATTTTAGACACGGAAGCAAAGAAAATTAGTAATGTAACACTTGCGGCCAAGTTGGATAATCCTACATATGTAACGATTAACCGAAAGAATGAATATCTCTATTCCGTTGTTAAGGAAGGAGAATCTGGTGGTGTAGCTGCTCATTCGATTGATAGTAAAACTGGAGAGCTAAAGGAGAAAAATAGACAAGTGGTAGAAGGGGCTTCTCCTTGTCATGTGAGTGTTGATAGTGGGACTCACACGGTAGTTACAGCAAATTATCATAAAGGAACGATTGAGTCTTTCGCAGTAAATGAAGAAGATGGATCTGTAAATCCTGCGACCTCTATTATAACGCATAAAGGTTCAGGTCTGAATAAAGAAAACCAAGAGAAACCACATGCGCATTACGCAGGATATACGCCTGATGAAAAATATGTGGTAGGTGTTGATTTAGGGATAGATAAAATAATTACGTATGAAATAAAAGATAGTGTATTAAAAGAAGTGAATAGCTTGGCTGTAAATCCAGGAAGTGGTCCGAGACATATTACTTTTCATCCGAATGGAAAGTATGCGTATGTGATGACGGAGCTTAGTTCAGAAGTTATTGTGTTAACATATAATCCGGCAGAAGGGTCATTTACAGAATTACAGTATATTTCTACCATTCCTGCCACGTTTGATGAAAATAATCAAGGAAGTGCGATTCATATTTCTTCTGACGGCCGCTTTGTATATGCAGGTAATCGTGGTCATAATAGTATCGCTGTTTTCAGTGTGGATCAAAACTCAGGTGAGCTTACATTTGTGGAACACACATCTACAGAAGGAAATTGGCCAAGAGACTTTGTATTAGATCCTACTGAAAAGTTCCTTATTGCTTCAAATGAAAAGTCGCATAATCTTGTGCTATTTTCAAGAAGTGAATCTACAGGTGAGCTAACTCTTTTACAATCTGACGTTGTTGTGCCGGAGCCTGTTTGTGTTAAGTTTTTAAATGTTTAAGTTGTGTTGAAGCTGAATGCATGCAGAGGTGTCGTTATTTGTCGGTAAGTCGATATCGATATCCTTTGTCGAAACGTCGATATATTGAAAAAATCGTTGATATAATTGAATTTGTGTTCGATATATTTGGAAAATCGTTGATATAATTTCATATGCCTAAAAAAAGCAAAGCGATATCGCTTTGCTTTTTACTGTTTCTTTTTCGGTCTACGTACTAACTCGCCGCCGCAGTTTGGGCAAACGTTATGTCTTTCTTCTGTACATGGTGCGCAAAATGTACATTCATATACGCAAATGTATGCTTCAGAATCTTGCTCCAGCGATTGATCGCAAATTTGACAGTTTGTTTTCATTTGTAGTGTCATAGTATTGCTCCTTTTTATTTGAATTTTTATAATTTAATGATAATGTTTAATGGTGGAAACTGCAATTTAAAATGAAAGTTATTATTGTTTATTGACTGTCATTTGTAACTTTATTTCATATTAAATTTTTCATTTGAAAATTTATAAGAATGAAGATCTGCGCGTTGTTATATTTAATAGATCATTGGTCGTTAAAACTGTTGCAAACATTTCATGAAGGCTTAGTAAAGCAAATTTGTGGATATCGTTAGCGCAATAATGTTTCCCATCGTATGCAATTCTATCAAATGTAGCAGTAGCATCAGAAATTACATAGGTAGAGAAACCTAAATTACCAGCCATTCGGACTGTTGTAGAAACACAATAATCAGTTGTTAAACCTATAATTACGATAGTTTCATAATTGTGTTTTCGTAAATAGGATTCTAATTCGGTTCCAATAAAAGCACTGTTCACGCTCTTTTTGAATACGGGTTCATTTATAAGTGGAATAGCAAATTCTTGAAATTCACTACCGATGAAATCTTCTCTTAAAAGATGATTTTCTTTATTTGAAATGTGCTGTATATGAATAACAGGTCGATTGGTATCTCGCCATGTTTGTAGAATGAGTTTCATATTTGATTCAGCATGAGGATTGTTACGATTTCCCCAATATGAATCGTTGAATCCTTTTTGAACATCAACTAAAATAAGTGCGGTATTTTCAGATATTTGTTTCATTTTCATTCTCCTTTATAGGTGTGATTTATTGTTATATTGAAAGGATACTATGTATTATAAAGAGTGAGAATTTCTATTGTTTTTGAAGGGTATAATAAAAAGTTTTAACAAGGGGATGTGGAACGTGGATATTGATTGGTTACGTTGTTTTCTAATTTGTGCGGAGTATAAAAGTTTTTCGAAAGTGGCAGAACGTCTTCATATGACACAACCAGCAGTAAGTAAGCAAATTAGAAAGTTGGAGGACGAGTTAGGTGTAGAATTATTACATAGATCACCGCAAGGAATACAATTGACAGAAGCGGGTATTCAGTTTCAAAAAAGAACTACTTCACTCCTTGAGGACTGGGAAATTATAAAAAAAGATATGAACAAGTTTGGAGAAAGAGTGGATATAACATTGGGGTTACTTCCTAGTCTTGCAGCATTTTATCTACCTCAAAAACTTGTTAATTATAAGGATGAAAATGTAAAAATAAATACGAATGTGTATGATATGTCAAAGGAGATAATGGAAGATCTATTGAGCGGGAAAATAGATGCTGGTTTAGTAGATGAAAAGTGGGTGCCTAAAAATTATTGGAATAAAGAATTATTCAAAGAATCATATGATGTAGTTTTTCAAAAGGAACATTCATTTCATCAACAAGGTATTGTTTTCATGAATCAATTATTGCTTGAACGGCTAGTAATGTATCCTGCTGGATGTGATATACGCAGAGCGATAATTGAGGAGTATGAGAAATGGAAAGTAAAGCCTAATATTAGTACTGAAGTCTCATTTAGAGATTTTATTCTTGGTATGGTTGCTTCTGGGGCTGGAGTTACAATTGTACCAAGAACAATTTCAGAACACATTGGTCATTTACCGTTGTTAGCAAAACCAATTTGCGATTTTAAAAAGCAAAGAGTAATATATGTAATTGCTAGAACTGAGAAAATTGGAAAGACTCTTTTTAAAATGTTTGGGGAAACAGTACATGCCCATCAACTTAAGAACGAAAACAAAATGAACTTTCGTTCAAACAAACTAAAAAACACGTAATGTACTTT